>JAKSMH010000144.1 GCA_024400715.1 Bacteroidales bacterium
GGTTTACTCCGCGAGCATTTCTACTTTCTTTTTGTATTGCCTGAAATTGTCTAGATTTCGGATATTCAAAAAAAAGCAAAAACGCTTTAGTAAATATGTTTAATTTAGCATGTTATTTTCTCATAGGCAATTGATTAAATTCAAATATTATTTTAATGTTTGCAAAAATACCTAAAATTCTTGAATTACATGCAAACAAATAATTTTTTTTATTGGTGTATAGTAAAAAACGGAATTATCCCCTTCTGTCTTGCAAAGTTGAGATTTTCATGAATAATTTTCCGCTACTTTTCTCTTAATAGAAAAGTAGCGGAAAGATCCAGCTGACATAACCACCCCGGCCTACGGCCACCCCTCTTTTTTGTTGTGTAACGCAAACTGTGTTTTTATGTTTCAATTCATTGAAACACACAACAAAGGATGGGAATTGTCGCGGCGCCACGTCTCTACTCTTTTCACAGATTACGGATCACAGATCACAAAAAAACAAAAACGGGGTTGAATTTCAACCCCGTTTTTGTTTTAAAACGTAAACTGCTCTACCCTATCTCTTAATGATTTTGGTAGATCCGAGAACCATATTGTCATTCAATACTCTCAAGATATAGGCACCGTTTGCAAAATTCAACATAGATATCGTGCCATTGTTGGCAATACTTTGAGAAGCCACTTGCCTACCGTTCATATCGTATATTTCGATTCTGTTGGCATTGTCAACGTTGATGTTGACAAAGTCGGTGGTGGGGTTGGGATAAACACTGATGTGCTGTTCGCCAAAATCAAGAATGCCGGTCAGGGCCGTCATATCGTTGCTTGAGCGGGGAACAATGTAATATCTGAATTCGTAATTGTTGCTTCCAATTTTCGTTGTGGAAAAATTTGTTCCCGTAATTTGCTGTGACACATTGGTTGGAATAGCTTGTGACAAATAGTCAACATCTTGGAAATAGGGAAACAGGGCTGGGGCGGTAACACCGGCCTGAGCCACATCGTAACGCGTGAGTTTTGAGAATATACCCGTAGAGGTGATGCAGGCGTCTTCCAACGTAATAAGCTCGGATTGATGAGCTGACATAAAGTTTACATCGTTGAGCTGGCTTAGTGTAATCACCATTGGTTCAACAGTTTGCATAAACCCATCAAATGATTCGTATGTGCGGGTCGGGACAAATTCCAAAAATCCATAATAGTTGGTCAAGGTGCCGTATAATCCGCTGATCTTATCACCAACTTCCAAATTGTTGTTGGGATCCAATACGTTGTTTTCGTCGAAAATCAAAATGGCTCCCGTCTCGTCCTGGATGACTTTTTGATTTTTATAGGCGGCCTTTGCCGTAATAATAACACTGTTGTTCAGTCTATATTCAACATTGTCAACAACTCTGGCGGAATAGTCGCTGAAATCCAGCTTCGTTCTTAATTCTGCGATGTTGTTGCATTGAAATTCAGGATTGATACCGTATTCAACCGTTACCGTGTCGGGAAGCATAACATTTCCAAACAAGTCTTCAATGTTTTCAACAATGATGTTGCAAACGCTGCCGTCTGCAAGTGCTGGTGCCACAGTTAAAGTAACAATATTTCCGGTCAGTTCCGCATCTGTGATTTCGTAATCTCCATCAATGGTGTAATTGTCAACATCGGTGGCTGATATTTCGTCTAATTCTTCATTGAAAACAATAGCAACAGTTGACGAATCATCAGCGCTTGCACTCAAGATGCGAGGTGGATAAATGTCGGGACCGGCAGGATTGGCATTGAACTGGACGTTGTCAAAACGGTTGTTGCCCGAAGCACTGGAACAACCGGAGAGCGTTAACTTCAAATATACGGCTTCCTGGTCATCCAACGCACTAATGCCAGAGAGGTCAACGGTTTCCAATATGGATGGGGAAATGGCATTTTCTGGATCATACGTCTTAGTGGCAGCGTCTATGAAGTCGGTGCCATTAACGCTATAAGACCACACACATTGATAATAACCGGTTTTGGTTCTCCTATAGGCGTATGAAATCATAAGATCTTGGAAACCTTCGGTGGAAATTTTAAAAACGACAGACTTGCCGTTGGCAGTGGTGTTTCTTATGGCCAAGTCATAGCTGTTGGCAAAACCTTCCATAAGGTTGACGGCGTTTCCGGAAAAGCGATTTAATTCGGTGGCGGGATCATAGGAAGAAGATCCGTTGCTCCCGTCCATATACAACGTGGCATTAGCCATTAACAATCCGGCTTCCGCCTGAATGATGGTCTGCGTATTGGGAGCAGAGTCAATGGAAGTAAAAGGGAAATAGGCCAAATTGACCGGGTCCTGGGCAAACAATCCCAGTGAAGCAATAATGGCAAGAGCTAATAAAAATATTCTTTTCATATACAACTGAATGTTCCGTGTTAATACTATTTGCTTTGTTTGTCACCATCAAACTGGAGAATACGAATCTCGGTGTTGGCAAGGCCTTGTAAAAGACTTACTTCGTAAGCCATAGTGAAAGTGAGATGGTTGGAAGTGGTGAAATCAGCACGCAATTTAACAGCCTTGATGGATTCGTTAACGCCGGCACCTACGCCAAAAGTGCTCAAAATAGTGGTCAAGAAAGAAGTGCCTTCCTCGCTGGTTTCATAAATGCCTTCCGACACTTTTGACAATGGAATAACGTCAAAAACAGAAACACTGTTGTCGGTTAATTGAAGAACTGGAAGTTTTTTGTCGTTTCTGACAGAATCAACGGTGGAAGAATTTTGTTTGAAAAATTGATACGTGCCAACGTATGTTCCACCGTATGTTGAATTTTGCTTGTTACAAGAATTCAGCGAAAACACCATAGCTACTGCAGCAATAATGAATAATGCTTTTTTCATGATGAAATAATTTTTAGGTTTACAAATTAGATTAATGTATATATTTATATTTGCATTTTGATTTGCAAAAATACGGTTTTTTTAAATTTGATTCGTAATTGTTAATAAATAAATACCCAAAATGTTGATTATTAATAGATTAGGTGATTATTTCACACTGTTGATAACATATAATATTGAAACAAAGAACATTATATTTTAGACGGGGCGAAAACCCCCATTTCACTATATACAAAGTTTTTTAAAAATCAAGTTCGGTATTTGCCTTTTTTCAACTTATTTTTGTTCATTTTTGTATCATCAAAAAACGAGGAAGTTATTTCTGTTAATTTTCTAAAATACAACAATTTACGAATAAAAAGAATTTCGGAAACGATGAATACGATTACAAAGGATTACAATGCGGTTTGGAAAAATTGTCTGGAAATTATCCGGGACAATGTCGAGGCGGATGCATATAATACATGGTTTGTCCCCATTGTCCCTGTCTCGATAGAAAATTCCACATTGATCATCCAACTTCCCAGTCACTTGTTCTACGAATGGTTGGAGGAACATTATGTCAATTTGCTGACAAAAGTGATAAAAAGGGAATTGGGTCCCAGTGGCAAATTGCAGTACAAGGTTTTGATGGAAAAACAGGCCGTGCCCGAGCAGTCTAAGACCATCACCCTGCCTTCCAGCTACCGTCCCGCCGTGAACAATCCCGCGGTAAAGCCACCCATCGACGTATATAATACGCCCAACAAGGTGATTCCCAATCCATTTGTCGCGCCGGGATTGAAAAAGCAGAAGATCAATTCCAATTTGATTGAGTCTTTGAATTTCGACAATTATATTGAAGGTGATTGTAACCGTTTGGCGCGTTCCGCCGGTTGGGCCGTGGCCAAGGAACCGGGTGGCACTGCCTTCAACCCTCTGTTCATCTATTCCGATGTGGGCTTGGGAAAAACCCACCTTGCCCATGCCATCGGTCTGCAAACCAAGGTGTTCCATCCGGACAAAACCGTTCTATACGTCAATTCGGACTTGTTTTTCCAGCAATACGTGGAATCCGTGAAGAATGGCAATGTCAACGACTTTATCTTCTTTTACCAGTCAGTGGATGTTTTGATCATTGACGATATTCAATTTATATCTGGCGGTAAGGGAAAAACCCAGGAAGCATTCTTCCACATTTTCAACCACCTTCACCAAAAAGGCAAGCAGATTGTCATCACTGCGGATAAGTCGCCGGTTGAAATCGCCGGATTCGAACCGCGCCTGTTATCCCGTTTCAAATGGGGCTTGACGGCAGATTTGCAAGTGCCGGACCTGGAGACGAGAATCGCCATCTTGCGCAAGAAACTGGAAAACAACGGCATTGAATTTCCACCTGAAGTAATAGATTACCTTTCTCTGCGTATCACATCCAATACCAGGGAGTTAGAGGGTGCGATGATTGCCATTTTGGCCCAGGCGTCCCTAAACCGTAAGGCCATCACGGTCGATTTGGCCAAGGAGATGATTGACAAGTACGTCAAAAGCACCGCCAAGGAGATTTCCATCGAATATATTCAGAAGGTCATTTGCGACCAATTCCACATATCCATCGATATGATTAATGCCAAAACGCGTAAACGTGAGATTGTTCAGGCGCGACAGCTGAGTATGTATTTTGCGAAAAAATACACCAAACTCCCGTTGTCAACCATTGGCGCCTACTGCGGAAACAAGGATCACGCCACCGTTTTGCACGCCTGCCGAACCATTAACAACCTATACGAAACCGACAAAAAAATCAGACTTGCCATTGACGAAATAGAAAAAAAGATGAAATTGTAGCAACTTATTGATTTTTTTTATATATTTGCGACCTAAATATATAATATACAAAATGAATAAAAAATGGATTAATTCGGAACAACCTGACGCGAAAGCCGTTAAGGAGTTGAGCGCGAAACTGGAGATTGAACAACCTCTGGCTTC
>JAKSMH010000145.1 GCA_024400715.1 Bacteroidales bacterium
CTGTGATGCCCGTATGGCTGGTGAAATCATCCCCGTTATGAGCAATTCGGGTAGTGGCAACCAAGGCATTGCCGCCACGATGCCAGTGGTGGTTTATGCCCAAGAAAGAAGAAAAAGCAAAGACAAATTGGTTAGAGCTCTGATTATGAGTCATTTAACCGTAATATACATCAAACAGAGCTTTGGTCGTCTATCGCCATTATGCGGCTGTGTTGTAGCGGCCACGGGTTCTGCCTGCGGCTTGACTTACCTGATGGATGGCGATTACGAACAAATCGCATTCGCCGTCAAAAATATGATTGCCAATATTACCGGTATGATCTGCGACGGAGCCAAGGCAAGTTGCTCTTTGAAAGTGGCTACCGGCGTTTCCACGGCCATTTTGTCGTCGATGTTGGCATTGGAAAACAAAAGCGTTTCCTCTATCGAAGGTATTATCGAAAACGATGTTGACCAATGCATCCGCAATATGAATGCCATCGGTACAAAAGGAATGTCCAAAACCGATGAATTGGTTTTGGACATTATGACACACAAAAAATAAGTTGAATACTGCTTATTTGATACCCAATTTCTGCTTTACCAGCGATGAAATATCTTCACCTTGTGCATAATAGGTAAGTGTTGAAGTATCGAAGATATAGGTAAAATTGTTTTCTTTGGCCACTTCCTTGACGGCAGCCAGCAAATTATCCTGGAAAGGTTTCAGCAATTCCATTTGCTTGGCTTGCATATCCTGTTCCGCGGATTGAGTAAAATCCTGTATTCTTTGATACATCTTGGTCAATTCGTCTTCTTTAATCTTAATGACGGCCGCAGAAGCGCCCTTTTGACCCAATTGCTGGTATTCCTCTTGTTTTTTCTGACATTCCTTGACCATTTCTTCGCCGGTAGCCTGCAAATCCGCTTGAAAATCTTCCACAATCTTCTGCACAGAATCAATACCAGGCATTAGCTTGATAATTTCACCATAATTGACATGACCGAATTTTACTTTCTGCTGGGCGAAAGTGGAAATAGGGCAAAGAATGGCTATGACAAATAAAATAATGAATACTTTTTTCATAGTAATGTGTTGTTATTTCTTAATACCCAATTTAGCTTTTACCATAGGTGTCACATCAACGCCATTATCGTAAAACAGAAGCACTTGTGTATCAAATATGTAGGAAAAACCATTTTCTTTGGCCACCTGGTTAATGGCTTCTTGGATTTTATCTTGGAATGGTTTAGCCAATTCATATTGCTTTTCTTCGATATCGGTTTGTACACCACTTTGAAATTCTTGAATACGTGATTGCAGATCCACCAATTCTTTTTCTCTAATTTGTCTAACGGAAGAACTCATTGTTCCGGCTTCCCTATCAAATTTATCCTTTTTGGCCTGGAATTCCTCTACCATACCCTGATAAAGTTCTTCTAATTCTGTGGTAAAATCCTTTAATTTAATTTGCAACGAATCCACGCCGGGCATCGCCTGCAATATTTCACTGGAATTAACGTGTCCGTATTTTCCTTGTGACTGAGCTTGGAGAGAACATACCGAAACACCAAAGATAACGGCAACTAACAATAAAATCTTTTTCATTCTAATAATTGTACTTTTTAATTAATACTTTTTATTCTTCACTTTCTGAATCATTATTGGGGGAGATACCTAATTTCTGCATAATTTGATCATTGATATCCCATTTTGCGTCAGCATAGACGATGGTCATATCGCCGGCCACGTCAAAAACGAAGGCAAAACCACGATCCTTGGCATATTCTTCAATAGCTGAAAAAACCCTGTCTTGGATAGGTTTTACCAATTCTTCTCTTTTCTTGAAAAGGTCGCCATCGGTACCGAAACGTTTTTTCTGCAAATTTTTGGCAGCTTGTTCCGCTGCGATAATGGCATCTTCTCTATTTTTCTTCATTTTTTCAGGAAGCGTAATGGCTTCAACTTGATATTTTTTATACATAGAATCGATAGTCTTGAACTGTATTTCGATTTCATTTTGCCATTCAACGGCCAAACGATCCAATTCGGCCTGTGCTTCGATGTAGTCAGGCATATTGGACAGAATGTATTCAGAATCAATATAAGCATACTTTTGACTAAAGAGTGGGAATGCAACTAAAGCCACTAAAACTGCAGTTAAAAAAATCTTTTTCATAGTATTTACTTTTTAATTATTGATAACGATTTTTACACTAAATATATTGTATAGACTATTAATCGATTGAAGAGTTTATTGAGATATGGAATCTTCCCTTGTTGGCATTGGGCAATCCGGGGACCTCATCGAAGCCATAACCCCAGTCAAAGCCCAACAGACCAAACATTGGCAGATAGATTCTCACACCGACACCCGCGGATTTGTACATTTTGAACGGGTTGTATTCTCGAGCCGTCAGCCACGACTTACCGGCTTCGGCAAAGGCCAAAAGATAAATGGTGGCACTTGGATTAAGGGTGATAGGATAACGCAACTCTGCCGTGAACTTGTTATATACCGTACCACCGACTTCTGTTCCGTCAATATATGGAGAAAGGGAAGAATCGTCATAACCACGCATACCTATAACTTCACGGGCATCCATCATGGTATAAGTTGACAAACCGTCACCGCCCAAGTAGAACCTTTCAAACGGGGACTGGCCAATTTGCTTATTGTAGCAACCCATAAATCCCATCTTCATTCTGACAAACAAGACGAAATTTTCCACGATACGCGTGTACCAAGAAATATTGAACTTCCACTTATGAAATTCCAACCACCGATATTTTTCCTGAGACGTCATATTGGCGTAATCCACACCTTTTTTAAATAATGAGTACGGAGGTGTCAACTGCACCGAGAACATAATTTCAGAACCTTCACGCGGGTAAATAGGAGCACTTACCGAACTTCTCGCCAAAGTAAAGATATAACTCAAATTATTGGCGTAACCCGTCGAGAAGATAAAATAGCCGTAATTTTGCACCTGATAACGCTGATAGGAAAGCGTATGCGATATCTGGAAATAGTCGTCAGGCCACTTGACTTTACGAGCGATGGACAAAGAAGCACCAATGGTTCTGATTTCAACGTGATTATCAACGGTTCGTTTCGTACCATCGCTTTGTACTTGATAATAAACACCTGCCGTCAAAGAAATCGGCTTTTTGCCGCCGAGCCAAGGTTCTGTAAAGGACAAACTATAGTTTTGGTAATACTTCGCATTGGTAGAAACCTGGAAGGACAAACGCTGGCCGTCACCGCCGGGAATAGGAGTCCACGCTTCCTTTTTGAAAAACTTCTTGAAAGAGAAGTTGTTAAAGGTAATACCGGCACTAATAACGAAAGTACCGGCACCGTAACCCGCAGACAGTGACAACTGGTCTGACGAAGCTTCTTCCACCACATATTCGATATCGACGGTTCCGTCGGCTTCATTGGGTTTAGGAACCACATTCAGACTTTCCTGGTTAAAATACCCCAAGGACAACAGCACCTGCTGGGTTCTGATAATATCGGCACGATTGAACAACTGTCCCGGAATCGTCGTGATTTCACGCATAATGACATTGTCGTTGGTTTTCGTGTTTCCCGTAACGGTAATCTTATTATAGCGGGCCTGTTTTCCTTCCCTGATACGGACTTCGATATCAATAGAATCGTTTTCGATAAGGACTTCCACCGGATTGGCCTGGAAAAACAGATATCCATCATTCATATACAAAGAACTAACATCATTTCCCACGTCATTCTGCATAGGATTGTTCAAATTGTTCATCAATTGCGTTTGATTATAGACATCACCCTTATTGATATTCAACAATTTACTCAATGTGGAGGATGGGTATTTGGTATTTCCGACAAAAGTGATATTTCGGAAATAGTACTTATGGCCTTCGTTGACATTGATATCGATGTAAATGTTATTTCCTTTCAAATACACAGAATCGCTGACAATATAGGCATCACGATAACCGAGTTCGTTATACTTGTTAACCAGGGCGACTTTATTGCTTTCGTAAGACTCTTCTATGAATTTTGAGGCCTTAAAGATACGTAGGTGAACACGGTCGGAAAAATAGTCATCCAAATGTTCCAAAATGTCTTTAGACTGAGAATAACCGGGGTGTTTGAAGCAATAGGCGATGGCCGTATCCATTTTGTAGAAAGGCCAGAATTTCAGTTTTTCCTTGGTTTCCTTCATAGCCTTCATCAATTTTGCCTTTGACACCTCCTGATTTCCGTTAATAGTAATCTTGGCAATCTTAACTTTTTTGCCTTTATTGATATTGAACAGCAAACGTACGCCCTTGGATATTTTTTCATCCTGACTTTCCTGGACATCCACCTGGCAATTGTAGAAACCCTTTTCGACGTAATAGTCCGTGATAATATTCATACAAGTACGCTTCATATTGTCATTGACAATATTGCCCTGGGTTAACTTGATTTTTTCACGGATTTCATTTTCCTCGTTTTTGGTAGTGCCTTTAAAACCGAAAGCAACGAGGCGGGCTCGTTCTTCCAGATAGACATTCAAAAACACCACATTATCGACCACCTTGGTGATGGTAATGTCAATATTTTCGTAATAGCCCGAATTCCATAATCGCTTAATTGATTTTGAGATATCGTCGCCTGGGATTTCGATGACGCTTCCCACGCCGAAATTAAGCATTCTGGGGTCAAAGTTGGCATTTCCCGTGGAAGTAATGCCACCGATTTCATATTTTTTAGGGACCAAATAATCAATTTGAATGGGCGCGCCATCCTCCGCAGAAGAGACAATGACCTGAGCATAACTTCTTAATCCACAAATAGATAATAAGAA
>JAKSMH010000146.1 GCA_024400715.1 Bacteroidales bacterium
AAGCGGAACCTACATCCTGAACAACAAACATGGTAGAGACGCAGAACGCAATGGTTGTAGAGACGTGGCGCGCCGCGTCTCTACAACCACAACTGCGCTTTCGACGACCACCCCGGCCTAAAGGCCACCCCTCCTTGAAAGGAGGGGAATAATAAGCGGCCCGGCCTTACGGCCACGGGCGGATTTCGGGAAGGAGGCGACCACCCCGGCCTGACGGCCACCCCTCCTTGAAAGGAGGGGAATAATAAGTGCCCCGGCCTGACGGCCACGGGCGGATTTCGGGAAGGAGGCGACCACCCCGGCCTAAAGGCCACCCCTCCTTGAAAGGAGGGGAATAATAAGCGCGACGGCGAGCGCAGCGAGCCGGGCCGCCCAAATAATTCCGCCGAAACAAAGCGAGGAATGGAATTAACGGGATAATTTTCTTTTATTTTATCCGATAGCAATATATCATTGCTATTTTTATTATTTTTGCATTTGACACATAAGATAGCGGCCCATGAGACTTCACCACGTTTTGACTTTGATTTGCATCTGGTTCATCACCCTGTTTTCTTATGCCCAAAGCTTTACCGAATGGCAGGACCCCGCAGTTTTTGAGGTCAACAAACTGTATCCACGAGCCAATATTCCCGCCAACGATTTATGCAATGCGCTACCCTTTCTTAGCTTGAATGGGACGTGGAAATTTGATTTTGTGAAGAATGCCGATGAACGTCCTACGGACTTTTTCAATGTCGATTACGATGATAAAGATTGGAAGGAATTGGCCGTGCCCGCCAACTGGGAGCTCAATGGCTACGGTGACCCCGTGTATGTGAACACAACCAATGATTTCGACAATTCGAGTCTGCCCCAAGTACCCGCCAAGGGCAATGCGGTGGGAAGCTACCGGAAATGGGTTGACATTAGCCGCGATTGGGCGGACAAACAGGTCATCATCAACATTGGCGGCACGAAATCCTGTTTTTACTTATGGGTCAACGGTCATTTCGCGGGCTACGGCGAAGACGCCAAAAGCAATTCGGAATTTGACATTACGGAATATTTGAATTTTGGTCAAGCCAACCTCTTTGCCCTGCAGGTATTCAAATGGAGCGACGGTTCGTACTTCGAGTGCCAGGATTTTTGGCGTTTGAGCGGGATTGAAAGGGACATTAGCTTGTATGCCCAGCCCAAAACCCACATTTTGGATTTCAAGGTCAATGCCGACTTGGATTATCTTCTGAATAACGGTTTGTTGGACGCAGAGGTTATCATTGAAAATCTTGATTTAAGTTCTATGGCGGACCTTCGCCTTCAAATGGATTTATTTGCCGTTCACGGAAGCACTTTCGACCTTGTCACTTCCACTGATCTCCCCTCTTTTGACCTTGATGCCAAGTCAAAGCAAAGTCTTCATTTTCATCAACGGGTTCCCAATGTCCTGTCTTGGACTGCCGAAACGCCTCATTTGTATTATGTGGCCTTTGCTTTATTTCATCATGATGAAATCCTTGCCAAAAGTGGGACGCACATCGGATTTCGGCATATTGCCATTGAAGACGGGCAACGGAAGGTAAACGGGCAGGCGATCACGATTCGTGGGGTGAACCGCCACGAACACGACCCGCTGACGGGGCACGTGGCCACGCAACGCATCAAAGAGGATTTAGAGCTGATGAAAGCCAACAACATCAACACGGTGCGCACCTGCCATTATCCGAACGACCCTTTGTTTTACAATATGTGCGACCAGATAGGCCTTTATGTCATTGACGAAGCCAACGCCGAGTCGCACGCGCAGGGATATGAAGAGAAGTCGTTGGCCAAACGGGCGGACTTTTTGGAAGCCACGGTGGCACGTACCCGCAATATGTACGAACGCGACAAAAACCACCCCTGCGTCATCACGTGGTCGTTGGGCAACGAATCGGGGAACGGCGTCTGCTACGAAGCCGCCTACGACTGGTTGAAAGCCAAAGACAGCACCCGCCCCGTGCAGTACGAGCGTGCCCTTTACGACCGCAATACCGACATTGTGGCCATTATGTACCCATCGGTGGACGAGATTGCCGCATACGGTCGCGGGTCTCACGACCGCCCGTTTATTATGTGCGAATATGCCCACGCGATGGGCAACAGCTGCGGCGGCTTGCAGGATTATTGGGACAGCATCTATCAATACCCGTTGCTGCAAGGCGGCTGCATTTGGGACTGGGTAGATCAGGGACTCTATCAAGATGAACTGACAAAACTTCCGGGCAAGAACGCAAACGGCCTTTATCATCTGGCTTACGGAGGAGACTTTGGGGAAAACCTGCCTTCCGACGACAATTTCTGCATCAATGGACTGATCGCCGCAGACCGGTCGCCGCACCCGCAATTATACGAAGTTAAGAAGGTTTATCAACCCATTAAAATTGAAGCCGTTGACAGGGAACAACTCCGATTCAGAATTATCAATCGTTTTGATTTCAATCATTTAGATGAATACCTGCTGCGTTATCAACTTCATCTTGATGTGGCTCACGAAAAACCCGTACATCCTAACGATGTTTTCCATTTCTCTGAGGATTCACTCTGCGGCACACTGTCGTTGCACGTTGCCCCACACGACACGCTTGAATTTACATTGCCACCAAAAATTACACCAATCTATCAGGACATAGATTCAACACCGGAGGGCTGTGACGTAATGCTTGACTTTTATTTAATGCCAAAAGAAAAATCAAGCTAAAATGTCATCGCATACGAACAATTCACCCTGCCTGTCCCTAAGAAAATCAAGCAGATTTATCAAACCAATCCTATGGTTTTGCTGAATGAGACGCAAGATTCCATAGTTTGCGCTACTTTTAACGGCATCAGCATTTATTTCAATACCAAACAAGGAAAGATCAGTTCCATTGAAAAAGACGGGAAAGCGATTCTTATGGAAGGTCCCAAGCTGTGTTTTTGGAGACCGCCCACCGACAATGACGAACGGGACACACACGGGGAATTATTATGGAAAAGATTGGGATTCAACAACTTACATTTTAATTTAGAGAAAGTATTAATTAAAAATAACAAAGAAAAGGCCAATTCCAGCATTGTTTGCCAGTGGATGGTCATTAATGACAAACAAGAAAAAGTTTTTTCCATCCATCAGGTCTACAGCATTTACGAGTCGGGGGATATTTACATCAACAATGCCATCACGCCTGAAAGTTGGGTGACTTATCTGCCGAAAATCGGGATGCAGATGAAAGTGGCCAAAGACTTTATTTACACCGAGTGGGTAGGTTATGGCCAGGAGAGTTATCCTGACAGAAAGTCGGCGGGTTTTGTAAGTCATTACGAATGCCCGACCAAGGATATTTTTCACCATTATGTTCGCCCTCAAACCGCCGGGAATCGAATGGAGACACGCTATGTTTCTTTGCTCAACGGGCAGCACCAGCGAAAGCTTTCGGCACAACTCATTGACAACCCTTGCCAATTCAGCATTTATCCCTATACGGATGAAAATATTGCAAAAGCCCAGCACGAAAACGATTTATGTGAGTCTGATTTTTATACACTGAATATAGATTATCGGCAGAGTGGCATAGGCACTGCCACTTGCGGGCCCAGCACACGGGAGCCCTATTTAATCAAGGCGCAAGCGGAGCATTTCACATCGCATGTGCAAATAGGGGAAAATCCGCATTTTGACGACTTGTTTGTGCGAAAAAGCCGGGTTGACCCTTACCATTCCACTGCCATGCCTCAGCCGACAACCTACCAAAGCGAGATTGGGCAAATCGAATGGAAAAAGCGAGCCACCGCGCCTTACAATGAGAAAATTGACTCCATACTCACGAATGGACAAATCGGCAACCCTGGTAATTATCACGAAGGTTGGGTAGGTTTTTTCGGCGACACGATGGATTGCTCGTTGCAACTTCAGCCCAGCGTAGAAAAATCGTTGGAATTGGTCCTCAGTTTCTCGCATAATCCAACGCAATGGGTATTTTTACCCCAAAAGGTGCTGATTTCCTATTCAAAAGACGGGAAAAAATTCAGCAAAGCAGAAGAAATCGCTTTGCCCATTAATCCTATCTTGAAGCAAAACGAGCAGGCGGAAGTCTATATTTTACGACATAAGATTGCAAATAAGAAGATTCGTTTTATAAAAATTTCCGCCCAACCCGTGGAAAAAATGCCCGAGTGGCATAGCAATCCGGGTGAAAAATCGTGGATTATGGTTGACGAAATCAAATGTAAATAATTAAATATGAAAAAAACAGCTCTATATTCATCGTTTTTCTGATTCTTCTGACTTCATTTTCAGCCAAATCACAAGAAATTGACAGCGTCAGTGGGGATAAAAAAGTGCAACCCATTTTAGGATTTTCCACGGAAGGAGCATTTCATTCAGAGAACATACCCGAGAATATGGGTTTTTGGTTAGGGGAATACGACAAAGAAATTCAATCCACCATAGAAAGTCCAGCAACCAATTCCACTTCTGACGTTCTCCATATTGAAACCACGGAAAAACTCAATGGCGCCAGCCTTTCCCTTTACGACATCAACGGCCGACTTCTGCTTTCAGACAAAATCAAATGAAAAGCCAATTCCTTCCGAAACGACGTGAAAATGAAGCTTTTTTCGTCCAGTTTTCGTCCATAATCCGTCCATAATCATTTTTTTCAATGTAAATGTATGAAAAAAAACGAGGTGAAACGACAAAAATTTTCGGTCTCGTAAAACATTGCCACATTGTTCGTTAG
>JAKSMH010000147.1 GCA_024400715.1 Bacteroidales bacterium
CGGAGAACGGACGATACAAGTGTACGCTTACGAGACCGAGTTTCTTGCCGGCTTTGTTTTCTTTGTCGATGACGGTTTTGATAACGTCGGTGATGGAACCGATAGCCACGATGACGTCGGTAGCATCTTCAGCGCCATAATATGTGAAAGGAGCGTATTCACGACCGGTGATCTTGCTCATTTTCTTCATATATTTAGCTACGATATCCGGAAGTGCGTCATAATATTTGTTCTGCAATTCTCTGGTTTGGAAGTAGATATCGGGGTTCTGAGCGGTACCGCGGGTAACGGGGTGTTCCGGATTCAGAGCTCTTTCGCGATATTCGTTCAAAGCTTTCCAGTTGACGAGTTTCTTCACGTCGTCCTGGTTGGTGGCTTCCACTTTCTGGATTTCGTGAGAAGTACGGAAACCATCGAAGAAATGAACGAAAGGAACACGGCCTTCGATAGCTGCCAAGTGAGCAACTGGAGCCAAGTCCATAATTTCCTGAACTGAACCCGTAGCCAACATAGCGAAACCAGTCTGACGAGCGCTCATCACGTCGGCGTGGTCACCGAAAATTGACAATGCCTGGGCAGCCAAGGCACGTGCAGAAACGTGGAATACGCCGGGAAGCAATTCACCGGCAATCTTGTACATATTAGGAATCATCAGCAACAAACCTTGAGAAGCGGTATAGGTTGTGGTGAGGGCACCAGCTTGCAATGAACCGTGTACAGCGCCAGCGGCACCAGCTTCAGATTGCATTTCGACAACTCTTACATTTTCTCCAAAGATGTTTTTTCTGCCGCCTGCACTCCATTCATCAATGTATTCAGCCATTGGTGATGACGGAGTGATAGGATAAATGGCGGCAACTTCGCTAAACATGTACGCAACGTGAGCTGCAGCGCAGTTACCATCGCATGTCATAAATTGTTTTTTTGCCATAATCTTATTTTTTTATGTGTTATGTTGATAGATATTGTTTTATAAAGTGTTGATTATTAGTGTTTTATGATAAAATAGGTGAATTTTATTAAGCTTTGCAAACTTACACATTTTTTTTTATTTTTCATTTATCATTATACGCTTTTCTTTACATTGATTTTTTTCGATGTCTGAATCTGCATTTTCCATTTTTTTCAAAGAAAACGTTCAGTGTTTTAAATAATTGATTATTTTTGCACTCGTGATTGGTTTATAGAAAAATATGGTGTTTTGTTTGTAAACCACCGGGTGTCGAATATCTTATTAGAAACTAAATAGAAAAATCAACAAAAAATATTATTGGCAATTATCTGTAAAACAATAAATTAAATGATTTTATCAGGTTTTTGCCAACTAAAAAATCAAGTATTTATTAAAATCAAAAATGAGAAAATTAATAATCCTATCAAGTCTTTGCTTCTTTTTTCTGATGTCTTTACAGGGTCAGGTCACGCAAAAAGGAATCGTTAAAGAGTATAACACGAATGGAAAAACACTGTCGGGTGTGGGCATTTCCATCCCCAGTGCAACCGACTATCAGCCGACCATGTCTAACAGCGATGGTAGTTTTCAACTGTATTTCAGTCACCACGAAGCCGGTGATTTGATTTATAACATTCGAATTATCAAAGACGATTATGAAATTGTAAACATCCATGATTTCAAAAATGGTTGGAAATTAAGTCCGAACGACACTTTAACCATTATTGTCGCACATCGAAATGTCATTGCGGACAGGCGTTCCCACTATTACAACATCATGGACCGATATACCGAGAAAGAATACAAGAAAAAAATTGCTTCCCTCAATGAAGAACTATCCCAGCAAAAAATCAATGTGGAAGAATATCGTCAAAAGGTCATTGATGCGGAAAAGGAACTTAAAAAAGCATACGATAAAATTGATGAGTATGCAGATATGTTTGCTCGTATCAACACGGAAACTTTTGACAGTATCAGCCATCTTGCGCTCGACTATCTTCAAGATGGTAAAGTCAACTTGGCCATCCAACTCTATGAAAATCAGAATTTAGTTGACCAATTGAATAAAAAAGTCGCCATACGCGATCAAGCTGAGGAATCCATTCAACAGATTATTCCCAAATTACAGGAAGAAATGGCCTTCCGCCAAATTGCCGGTGGTAAAAACAACATTGAACGAGTGGATTTAATTCATAACAGCATTGTTTCCGCCAATCCCGACAATTTTGAATTCCAGAAAGATTATTTTTTATTTCTCGTTGACCAGAATAAATTGGACAAAGCGAAATCCGTTGGTACAAGAGCCTATTCCTTAGCCCATAACTCCGTAGAAAAATCCGTTACGCTAAGTCAATTGGGACTGATTCAATACCGACAAGGCCATTATGACGACGCAAAACAATATCTGCAGGAAGCGATTGTCGAGAATAATAAATTGAAAAATGACAATTCCGAAATTTTCTTGGTACAACAATCTCAAAATCTTAATATTTTAGCTACTATTTATATTGATGAACAAAATTTTACCAAGGCGGAAGAATGCCTCAAGGAATGCGCGGAATATGGTCGGCAATTGTTAAAATATGACAGCAGCTATCTTGAAAAATATTCATCTACGCTGAGTAATATCTCCGAACTATACAGAAGTATTGGTGAAGTTAATCAAGATCGTACAACCTTGGGACAGGCGTTGGAATATAACCAGGCAAGCCTTGATTTGCTCCAATTTATTTCCGACACCGATAAGGTTGACAAACCGTTGTACGCTGCCGCCAGATACAACAACAGAGGATCTATCTTTTTAGAATTAAATCAAAATGATTCAGCTTTATATTATATAGGAAAGTCCGATTCACTGTGGAATATCTATTATCCGACAAATATAAACAAATACATCTCCTATCGGTGTCATTCTCTGAACAATCTTGCCATTGTCTATTCCCGTCTCCAACAATATGAAAAAGCTCATCAGGCATTTGACAAGGTCCTGGCCATCTGTGATTCTTCAAACTCACCAATGTTGCTTAGAGAGACCTACGTTGCCACGCTTACCAGTAAAGGTGTACTGCTGCGGCGAGAAAAAAAATATAAGGAAGCCATCAACATTTACCTTCACGCTTTGGCACTGCAAATGGAAATATCCAAAGATAAAAAAGAAAAATACTCGCAAAAACAATCCTATTTATATGAAAACTTAGCCACGGCATCTTTCTTTTCAAAAGATTACCAGACAGCCATCTCCTACTACCAATCAGCTCTAAATCATGTTCAGGGAAAAAAAAAAAAAAAACACAAAAGTTTTGAAACGGAAGTTGCCAAATTCACCTACTATATTGCTTACTGCTATTATAACCTTAACGATGCCAAACATGGGATTCCCGAATACAAAAAAGCCCGTAAAATGTACTTGAAATTTAATAAAACAACCCCGGGAAAATATGCTCCCGCTTTGGCCGACATTGACAAAGAAATGAAGGAACTGAAAAATCACAAAAAATAAAATGATAGACAACAACACGTTACAGTATTTATCGCAGCTCCCCGACCAGGAGCTCGTAGCGCGTGTTGTTGGGCAGGATGAAACTGCCATCGAATACTTCTTTTATCACAAGTTTTTTCCCATTTTTGAAAGAATTGTCAGGCATTCTCTTCATAATCAACTTGAAACCAATGAATTAATCAATGAATTCTATATTTATCTTCAAGCAGACAATTGGTCAAAGCTGAAGACTTTTGAATGGAAATCCTCCCTTTCAACTTGGTTGACAGTCGTTGCTTCACGTTTTTTTGTGAAAAAGAAACAAGAATTGACCAAAATAGATGGCGAAAAGGTTCTAAATATTGATGACTTCACCAATGTCCTCAAAACAGAATCTACTTTACCTATTACCCGTGCCGACTTATATGACGCCATTCATAAAATGCGCAATCCCAAGCATAAATGGGTATTGTTGTCAGAATTGATGGGATACAGCACTGAAGAAATGGCCCGGGAAATGAATACTACTGTCATTAACATTTATAATTACAAAAAAAGAGCAAAAATCGAATTGGTAGAACTGCTAAATGAGAAAAAAGATGTCTAAACCAGGTTATATATCAGACGAACTGATAGCCAAGTACCTTGAAGGGAAAGCTACTGCCGAAGAATGTTCCTTTGTGAAATCTTATATTGAGGAACATCCCGAAGCATTGTCGTGGTTGGACATCGCCGCTCAGGAACTCGCCTGCCAAGACATAGAGAAAAGGAAAAGGGCAGGCATTTACCAAAAGTCATTACTCAATAAAGAGGAAATGGACGATGACACGCGTTACGCCATTTCTAAGCACGGCAAGATAGATTTCGCCGCCGATGATGGCGAAGACTGTTCTTGTGCCATCAAAGCCCAACAACTCATTTTAAGCGATTATGGCATTTTTGTCTCAACTTCCGAACTCACTCGCGTAGCCCGCGAAAACGGATGGTATATTGACCGTAAAGGCAGTCCCATGGATTTCGTGGGAGAATTGCTCAATTACTACAACATTCCCGCCGTACAAATGCGAAATGCCAATGTATATCATCTGATCCACGAATTAAGCCAGGGTCACAAGGTCATTGTCGGCATCGACATAAACGACCTGAACCAAAGCAAACAATGGCAGGAGTATGATGATTTGCTGCTGGGAAAAGAAGCAAACCACGTGTTATTGGTCGCCAGCATTCAAACCGATGCCAGCAAGCCCGCGCAAATTGTACTCTCCGACCCCTCCCAT
>JAKSMH010000148.1 GCA_024400715.1 Bacteroidales bacterium
TCGATGAGAAAATTGCCGTCGCCGCAGGCGGGTTCAAGGAAACGGCTGTCGATGCGAAGGGTTTCGTCCTTCACAAGGTCGAGCATGGCGTTCACTTCGCGCGGATTGGTGAACACCTCGCCGTGGTCGGTCACCCGCTTTTTCGATTTCACTTGGGTGTTTTCGGGCATTTGTTCGGTTTTAGGTGCGTCTGCCATTTCCCCTAAAACCTTGCAAGCCAAGCAACCCCAAAAGGAACGTGGACGAAACTTATCCACATTCCGGGTGCTTGGCCTGACCCTGTAACTCAGATAAGAACGCCCACGTATTCCGCGGACGCTCACTGTTATCTTCTAAGTTACATTTCCTTTGCTGCCAAGCTTTGGAATGATTTCAGAATAGCAGCAAACGCTATGATTTATTATTTTAATAATTTATATTGTTCGGTTCAATATTTATTTTGAGTTTAAAATTAATTTTTTGAATCTACAAAAGTAAACAAAAAAAATGACAGTTTTGACAGAATTCCCACAAAATAACAATAATAATGAAAAAAAGTACTAATTCTTCTGCAGAATCGAAGGGATACTTTTAACCAACCTATTCCTCTTCTTCCAAGCTCTGACTGAACGCCTCCGAAGCGGCTTGCTCCGCCTGCTTAATGGTATAGCCCAATCCCTCGGCCTTGGGTTCATTATCAATCAACAAGGACACCCTGTACAGTTTTTGAGGATGATTGTTCTGCTCTTCATGTTCAAAAGTCAATTGATGATGGTGTTTTTGCGCCCAGGAGAGCACTTTGCTCTTGAAGTTTTTTTCCACCGACAACAGCGATTCCAAATCCAACTGCGTCATCAGGATTTGCTGGACAAAGACATTTTTGGTCTTCTCATAACCCAAATCCAAATACATGGCCCCCATAATGGCCTCGAAGGCATCGCCATTGGCCGAACGTGCGTGAATGTGGGAATCGATGACCACCAACTTGTCCAATCCAATCTTGCGCGACAAGGCGTTCAAATTCTCACGGCAGACAATCTTTGACCGCATTTCGGTGAGCTGTCCTTCTGGAAGAAGGGGATATTTCTTGAAAAGGAAATCCGCCGTGATGGCCCCTAAGACCGCATCGCCCAAATACTCCAAACGCTCGTTGTTGATGCGTCCCGCAACAGAACTTTTTATCGATGACGAACGATGCAACACGGCCGTCTCATAAATCTTGAGGTGGCGCGGACGGTAACCAAAGACATTTTTAACAAACGAAGCGATATTGCGAATTTCGGGGGATCTTCTAAAAATGGACATTTTTAATCACACTTTTTATAAAGCAAGGAGATATTGTGACCGCCGAAGCCGAATGAGTTGGACAGGGCAACACGCACATCGCGTTTAACAGGTTTATGTGGACAGAAATTCCAATCGGGAATTTGTGGGTCTTTATGGTCAAGATTAATGGTTGGGGGCACGATACCGTTTTCAATGGCAAGAATGGAAACGATACTTTCTATGGCCGGGGCGGCTCCCAACATGTGTCCGGTCATAGATTTGGTGGAACTGATCAGCATATTTCGGGCGTGTTCCCCAAAAAGCGTTTGAATGGCGTTGCATTCCGACACGTCACCCATAGCGGTAGAAGTTCCGTGGGCATTGATGTAATCCACTTCCTCGGGCTTCATCTCCGCCTCGTCCAAAGCCGCTTTCATTGCTTTATAAGCGCCATCACCATCAGGGCGTGGCGCGGTAATATGGCATGCGTCACAAGTCATACCACCCCCTACGCTTTCGGCATAGATGTGGGCACCACGGGCCTTCGCATGCTCGTATTCTTCCAAAATGAGCGTCGCCGAACCTTCACCCACCACAAAGCCGTCACGTTCCACGTCAAAGGGACGGGAGGCACGCTGCGGCTCGTCATTGCGCGTGGACAATGCCCGCATCGCATCAAAACCGCCGACCGTCAACTCCACGATGCAGGCTTCCGAACCACCAGTAACCACCGCATCGCATTTTCCCATACGGATGTAGTTGAAAGCATCAATGATGGCATTGCCGCCCGAGGCACAGGCCGAAGACGTTACGTAGTTGGGACCTCTCAGCCCGAAATGGATGGCGATGTTGCCTGAAATGGAATCCGAAAGCACTTTGGGCAAGAGGAAGGGATTGAAACGGGGAACCCCTTCGTTTTCAATAAAAGTCCGCATGCTCTCGTTGCTGGATTGGAAACCACCTATCGCCGAGCCATAAATCACACCGATTCTGTCGGCATTTTCCGTAGTCAAATCCAAACGGCTGTCGGCAATGGCTTCCATCGTGGCCACCAACGCATACTGCGAACACGCATCCATCTTCCGGGCTTCTTTATTCTCAATATAGTCCAGAATATTAAAGTCCTTCAGTTGACACGCAAACTTTGTTTTAAAAAATTCAGTGTTAAAATAAGAAATCGGCGTAGCACCACTTACACCCCCAAGGAGATTTTCCCAAAAAACCGGGATGTTATTTCCAATGGGTGTAAGTGCTCCTATACCGCTAATGACAACTCTTTTTAAATTCATAAAAAAGAGATCGGAAAATGCTATTTTTGAATGTGATTTTCAATGTATGCAATAGCATCCCCTACCGTCGCGATTTTTTCTGCTTCTTCATCAGGAATCTGAATGCCAAATTCTTTCTCAAATTCCATAATTAACTCAACAGTGTCTAATGAGTCAGCACCCAAATCATTGGTGAAGCTTTTTTCCGGAGTTACTTCGGCTGCATCAACACTTAATTTTTCAGCAATAATCGCTTGTACTTTGTCAATAATTTCTGCCATAGTTATTCATTTTAAATTTGCTGCAAATATACGACTTATTTTTTTCTTTTTAACTTTTATTAGCATTTTTTAGAAACAACACAAAATGTTGATTTTTAAATAATTAGACTGATTACTAACAATTTGTCGCTTTTGGTCTTCTAACTAACACAATACCAATTTATTCAAAATCATAACCGATTCTTTCAATTTTCTCTAAATTGTCGATGTTTTTCAACTTTGTCATCAGTTCGTTCAACGCCTGCACGTTTTCGATGTAAAACATCAAGGTTCCCTTAAAGACATTGTCCTTGGTCTCGATATTGAGCGAACGGATATTCAAGTTCAATTGCGAAGTCACAATGTCGAGGATATCCTTGATCATACCCTTCTTGTCAAACCCGCTAAGGCGAAGTCCCGACAAAAAGGCCACGTTTTGTTCCTTTCTCCACTTGGCCTTGATGATTCTATTGCCGAATTTGGACATTTGCTCAATGGCCTTGGGACAGTTGGTTTGGTGAATGACAATCTCGTTGTTGGGCATCTGGAATCCAACCACATTGTCACCTGGAATAGGATTACAACAAGAAGACAATCTATACCTGATGTTTTCGGAAGTATCATCCAACATAAACATCTGCGGATTGGCCGTGATTCCCTCGTCAATCAACTGACTCAGCGACTTGCTGGTGATTTCATCCGTCACACGCTTTTGAAATTCCTCCAAATCGCTGTTCTTCTCATTGGTAAACATCTTCTTCACACGTTCTTCCGTGAGTTTGTCTTGAGATACGTAATCCCAAAATTCGATAGGGGATTTGATGCCCGTTTCGGATTGGACCTTACCGATATTCTGCGGATTGAAATCCAGATTCAAATGCTCAAAAAAGCGTTTGAGTATAGACATTCCCTTGTCCGTTGACTTTTTCTGCACCAGTCTTATGGCCTCCTTGATACGGTCCTTGGCACGCGAAGTTTTCACAAAATCAAACCATTCCACCTTGGGCGATTGCTTCTTGGATGTAATAATCTCCACTTGATCGCCATTCTGCAACACAGAGTTGGCAGGAACAATATTGAAATTCACCTTCGCCCCAATACATTGATTTCCGAGGTTGGTATGCAAATCGTAGGCCAAGTCCAAAACCGTGGAACCGACGGGGAGTTGCCGCATTTCTCCTTTGGGGGTAAAAATATAGACTTCCTTCAATTCCAAGTTCAGCTTGATTTCATTTAAGAAATCCAAGGCATTTGTCTTGTCGCTGTTGAGCACTTCGCGAATTTTCAGCAGCCACTCTTCCACCCTGTTGTCATACTCGTTGGGCGTTCTGTTTTCTTCCTTATATTTATAATGTGCGGCGAAACCCTTTTCGGCAATTTCGTCCATTCGCTTTGAACGAATCTGCACTTCCACCCACTTGCCCGTCTTGCTCATTGCCGTTACGTGCAGCGACTGGTAGCCATTGGGCTTAGGGTGATTCAGGAAATTGCGTTCCCTGTCGGGATTGGTTTCATACAGACTGGTCACGATGGCATAAATGGCCCAACAGACGCGAATTTCGTCTTCAGGCTCACTATCAAAGACAAAACGGACGGCAAAAATGTCGTAAATATCTTCAAAATTGATATTTTTCCGTTTCATTTTGATAAATAGAACAGATTGACTTCGTTCTGCTCGACATTTCCGTCTCAATTCCAGCTTTTTGCAATTTTTCCAGAATAGGTTTCACAAAATCTGAAATCAAAGTCTGACGATCCGACTCTGTACTTTTCAACTTATTGGCGATAAAGTGATACGTATTCGGATCCGTATATTGCATCGCATAGTCTTCCAACTCGCTCTTGATGGCATACAAACCCAGTCGATGGGCAATCGGCACATAGAAATAAGAAGTTTCCGAAGCGATTTTCCATTGTTTTTCCGGCGGCA
>JAKSMH010000149.1 GCA_024400715.1 Bacteroidales bacterium
GTCACTGGCCTACCATTTCGTGTTGCAGGAATGCGCTTCCCAAAACCTGATATGGCTCGATGAACACGACGGCTATCTGGAACTGCTGGTGCAAAAGAATAATAAGCCAATGCTTTTCAATCGTTTTAATTATGTTCAACCGGAAGATGAATTGTATTATCTGATGAACGTAAAACAACAATACCAACTAGACGATGAAACTCTCGTCTGCTATCATTCTTATTTGACTCGTCCTTCGCTGAAAAGTTTATTGGAAAAATATATTGATAAATATAAGATTATAGATTGATAACTGATGAGAATTATTAGTGGAAAAAACAGAGGCAGACAAATAACCGCGCCGAATAATCTACCGGTACGTCCAACTACCGATGTGGCGAAGGAAAGTCTGTTCAATATTCTCAATAATTATTTCTATTTTGACCGTGTAGCCGTGCTGGATTTGTTTGCGGGAACCGGAAACCTGACCTACGAGTTTGCTTCGCGCGGTGCCGTGCTCGTGACCTCGGTGGATAACCATCAGGGCTGTACGGATTTTATCCGTAAAACGGTCGCCAAACTGGGCTATAACCAGGTTTCTGTCATCAAGGCGGACGCATTTACCTTTACCCAGCGTTGCCATCAGCAATTCGACATCATTTTTGCCGACCCTCCTTACGATATGGATAATATCTCGCAAATCATCAACAATGTCTTTGAACACAATTTGCTCAAACCAGACGGTTGGTTGGTGATGGAACATCCTAAAGTTCACGATTTTTCACAACATCCCAAGTTTTACCAACACCGAAATTACGGAAAGGTGAACTTTACCTTTTTTGTGAATATGTCCGAAGATAATACTGAAAAGGAGGAAAATTAGTATGGATGACAATAGGAAGTTCTTGATTGTCGGTTTGGGAAATGCCGAAGACAAATATACCGGCACCCGCCATAATATCGGTTTTGAAGTGGTGAACGCCTTGGCTGTCAAGCTGGATGCGAAGTTCGAAATGGGTCGCCACGCCTACGTCGCCCATGCTAAGTATAAAGGTCGTTCGCTAACGCTGATTCTTCCCACTACCTATATGAATTTGAGCGGTAAAGCCGTGAAATACTGGCTAACTCAGGAAAAAATAGAGGCAAAATCGATGTTGGTCGTTTCTGATGATCTGGATTTGCCCGTCGGGGATATAAAAATGAAACCCAAAGGCGGTCCAGGTTCCCATAATGGCCTTGGACATATTGGTGAAACATTGGGCCATCAGGTCGATTATGTGTTGGCCAAATTTCCTCCTGAAGAAAAACCGCTGATTGACGCCGCCGTGGAAAAATCAGTGAATGCCATCCTTTGTTTTGTCACTGTCGGCATTGAAAAAGCCATGAATCAGGCGAATACGAAATAGACCCTTTGTGTCGCCATTGACGATATGGCTGCGTTTTATGCCCAATTCATTCAAAACAAGCCACAATTTCGTGTGATTATGGCGGATGAGACGGAAATTGATTGGGATGAATTGCAAAAGTTGTATGGCCCCATAACAAAGCTGACGGTGGATCAGATTTTCGGGTACTGAAATCTTAGCGAAACAAGGTCTCGGCAATGCCGTCGGCAAAGAGTTTGCCTTCGTCGGTAAGCAACAGGGTGTTGTCCTTTTGAATATAGTACGATGGGTTGATTTGTCCCAATTCCTCTTCGGCATATTGGCGGAATGCCGTGCCAAACTCTTGCTCAAGGTCTTGCAGATTGATGCCGTCCCGGGTGCGTAAACCGAGCATAACGTATTCGTTGTAGCGGTCGTCGGTGCTTAATTCCTCGTATTCATTGGCAATGATGCCTTTTTCTACATTTTCGATGTATTGCTGCAGCTGGCTGACATTCCATTTGCGTGAAACCCTGTTGTAGGAATGGGCTGACGGACCCAGTCCCAAATAGGGTTCGCGAGTCCAGTAACTGTAATTGTGCCTTGAAATTTGTCCATTTCGGGCAAAATTGGAAATTTCGTATTGCTCAAAGCCGCCTTCCCTGGTTTTTGAGAGTAATTGATAAAATTCGTCCTTGGCAAGGTCGTCATCGATATCGGGAAGTTTGTTTTGACGGATTTGGCGCCAGAGAAGGGTGTTTTCTTCTTTGGTGAGCGCATAGCAGGACAAGTGGCTGATGGGCAAGTCGATGGCTTGTTGCAGATCCCGTTCCCATTCGCCGGCTTGGCGCTGCGAAATGCCATAAATCAAGTCGATGGAGATGTTGTCAAAACCGGCGGATTTTGCGGCAAAAACCGCATCCTTGGCTTCGACGGCGTTGTGTTTCCTCCCCAAAAAACGCAGAGTGTCGTCGTTGAAGGACTGAACGCCGATGCTGAGTCGGTTGATGCCGATGGTAACCAGGTCTTTGAGGTAGGTTCGCTGCAATTGTTCCGGATTGGCTTCCATCGTGCATTCAAAATCCGGGGACAGCATGTAATGTCTCCGGATTTTAGTGATGATGTTTTCTAATTCGCGGATGGATAAAAGCGAAGGAGTACCGCCACCGATATAAAGCGTATCGATTTGTCTTGAAGGCAAATAATCCAGGGTTTGGTCGATTTCGCAATCAAGGGCGTCTAAAAAATCCTTCTTCTTAGAGAGTAGGGCAACGGAATAAAATGCACAGTAAATACATTTTTGGCGACAAAAAGGAATATGGATATAAATGCCGCTCATAATGTTGCCTTAGCGCATCTTGGGGTGGCCTTGTCCCGGCTGGTGTTTTGGTTGCTCGGGAGAAGCCGGCATTGGATTCTTCTTCCCGTGATGCTGACAGTTTTTATGGTCGAATTGTTTGCAATGATTCTTGAAATTTTGTTCCAACTTATAGAATTTTGCCAATTCGCGGGGTGATAAGATGTTCTTGGCCTGATTGTAGAATTTCTTTTCCAGATAGAAAATCTTTTCCTTGCAATTCATCTTCTGCTCCATAACGAAAGACAATTGTTCGTCTTTCAATTTGTTTTCTTCGTGGAGCATTTCACGGGTGATGTTTTTGCCTTTCAGGGTATTTAGGAATGCCGTGTGGATTTTTTTCTCTTCGTTGATATATTGGTCGTAAAGTGCCCAAAACTTAGGGGCTTTATTCTCGGGTAAAGTCAGATTCTCTTTGATATAGTCGCGTTTTAACTGCAAAATGCCTTGAAAGTCAGGTCTGCAGTTGGCAGATTTGCCATTGCCGGGTTTAATCCCTTTTTCGGTAGGAGCGGGCTTGCGAGGAGCGGGCTGACCGGGTGCTTGTGCGTAACTATAGGTGGAAATCAAAATCGAAAAAGCCAAAAGCAAATAAAATCTTTTCATAATCATTAATATAAAATGTCCATTTCGGGCTGTTCGTCGTTATAATAGTCTAAAATCTGATAATCGAGATTGTCTAAATTGTAGTCTCCTAAGGAAATTTCAGGCTCTGTGATGGGGGCAATGAAATTGGCTTCGCTGTTGGCCAAAAGCTGTTCGTTGACGGCTTTCGTGCTGGCCAATTGTGTCGACTGCTTGTTGTTGAATATGCCGATGTTGAGCACGATGAGTAGGGCGGCTACGGCGGCTACGGCAGAGGCAATGGTGTATATTCTTCTGTGGCGCGCGCGAATTTGCTGCTGCTTAATTCGTGCCATCACATCCTTCTCCATTGTGTCAAAATAATTTTCCGGCACCAAGAATGGATTGGCTTTGGGTAATTCTTGTAAACTATTTAATTTTTCCATTGTTAGAAGCAAAAACACTAATTAGACTATTATTTTTATCCGAAGTTTAATGCTTTAATAAAAATTCTTCGACTTTTTGCACGGCAAAATGGTAAGAGGCCTTCAGTCCGCCCTCGGTACCGCCGAAAATCTTGGTCATTTCATCATAGGGCATTTCATCGTAATAGCGTAGGGTGAAGACGGCTCTTTGCTTTTCTGGAAGTTGCTGAATGGCTTCTTGGAGCAGCTGCTGAATCTTGTCGCTGGACAAAAACCGGTCTTCGGCCATAACCTTGGTGACGTAGTCGTTGTAACCTTCTTCGTCAATGATGTTGAGGGTCTTCTTTTTAAGGAACAAAAAAGTAAGTGACTCGTTGACGGCAACTTTGGTAATCCAGGTTTTGAGACCCGCTTCACCGCGATATTGCTCCAGATGATTCCAGATTTTAATCAGCACGTTTTGGGAAATGTCGTTAGCGTCTTCGTGGTTGAAAACCAAGCGACGAATCGTGAAGTAGATGTCCTGCTTGTATTTTTTAACCAGAAGGTTAAATCCCTGTTCTTTGGTGCTTTTGTTACCAAAGAGTTCGATAATTTGCTGATCTGTGATTTCCGGAGTCATGAGGGTTAGGCTTTTCTTTGCATTGCTTTTTTAGCGGCAAGGATGATGTGTTCTTTGTCCAAACCGAATTTTTCCATCAATTGGAAGGGTTTGCCGCTTTCGCCGAAGTGGTCGTCAACGGCTACCATTTCCACTGGGGTGGGCAGGTTGCGGCAGAGCAACTGGCATACGGCATCTCCTAAGCCACCGTTCATCAGATGTTCTTCAGCGGTAACCAAGCAGCGTGTCTTGGCGGCACTCTTCAGAATGGCTTCGCCGTCTAATGGCTTGATGGTGTGAATGTTGATGACTTCTGCGGAAATGCCTTCCTGTTCCAGTTGGTAGGCGGCTTCCATCGCGGGGTAAACCAAATGTCCCGTGGCGATGATGGTTACGTCTTTGCCTTCGTT
>JAKSMH010000015.1 GCA_024400715.1 Bacteroidales bacterium
CCAGAACCGTGTTATCTTTGGAAACTGTACAATGGCAATATTTTCCACAGGATGAAAAGCCTAAAACCATAACGGCGAATACCGCCAATACCAATAATACTTTTTTCATAACTTTAAATTTTTAATGGTTATACTAATTATATTAATTTTTAGACTCTAAAAATAAGGAATAGTTTATTTGTCCTACCCTATTCTTAACCACAACAGTCTGTCTTTTTTCTATACTTCCACAGCAAATACACTCCCCCGACAGTCAACACGATTGCCACGCCCAGAATATACTTGTAATTATGGATATCCGACAATTGTAACGTATCAGCATCAAAGCCCCGGCGCATAAAGATATAGTCAGCGGTTACGCTCAGACTGTTGTGCATAAAATGGGCCACGATAGGCAACCACAGCGAGCCGCTCCAATAGGCCAGATAGCCCAAATAGGCGCCAAGCAGCATTCGTGGAATAAAGCCCGTGATTTGGAGATGAATGGCACTGAAAATAAAGGCCGTAATCCATATTGCCCAATGTGGATTTTTTATCCATTTTTGCAAAAACGGCTGAATCGTACCTCTAAAGCACAACTCCTCCCCTACGGCCGGTAAAAGTCCCATCACGAACAAATTGACCAACAAAATGCTGATTCGAGGATCATGGCACATTAGTTTTACCACCTCCGCATTTTGTTCATCCATACGCTGCAGAATTTCATCCAACTTTGACAATGACGCAGGCAGGTGCAAGCCGGCATTCCATTCGGCCAAACCCATTACCACGGGAAGAATAACCAACGACATAATCAGCACTATATCGACTTGAATGTAGGACGGAGACTGATTCAACTTATTGTAATTGAACAACTTTCTATCCGAACAGAAAGCAAACAGCAAAGCCGGCAGCATAAAGGCACCAATAGAGCCAAAAGATTGAATGACACGATAATAGCCACCCAAACGTGCGTCATTGGGTTCAGGCATTCCCCCATAACACAAGTTTGCCACCAATATGCCTAATGCGGAAAAGACAAAGATTCCTGCAAGGATAAAAAGCAGGAAATAGCAAATCTGTACAAATCGGTTCTTCCCTTCAAAAAACGGATATTTCTCCATGTTTAATTATTTAATATTCAATATATTAAATCAAGTATTTTCATCTACTTGATAAAGGCGATGACATCTCCCTTTTGGACTTTTTCGCCTGGTTTCGCCACCACTTCTATCAATTTTCCGCTATAGAGGGCGGGCACTTCTTCCAGACCGTAAAATGCGTTAATCCAGCAAACGGGTTCACCTTCCTTAAAGTTGGTACCCAATGGCTTGCTCATTGACGGTTCGTTGACGGAAAGTTCCCAAATCACGTGACCACTAACCGGAGCGACCACCTGCTTGGCTTCGGGTTCACGAGCCAGCACACGGTCAATCACTTCTTGTTTCACCACTTCGGGCGCCTTGATTTCTTTCACGACAACCTGGATATGGGCCTTTTGCTTGGCTTCTTCCAATTCCGCCTCAAATTTGTTCTTGGCGATACCTGAACGATAATCCAGATATTGGCGTTCGTGCATAGCGTATTCGAACAATTCCTCGTCATCCTGACCTCTATCCCAGCCTTGTTCTTCCATCAACTTGATGTACTTAGGCAATTCGTCGGGATAATTGTCCTGTGGCACACCCGTGAAAAATTCGTAACCGTTTTCCTTTGCCAAATCGACGATTTCGGGAGCCAGCGTACCCGGCAATTTACCCGTTTTGCCCAAAATCATATCCCAGGTATTCTTATCCATTTGGGAGAAACGTGGTTTTCCCTGAGCCATCTGCATAATATTCATCAGGGCGATATTCTTCACATACTGGCTGAAAGGCGTCACCAATGGAGGATTTCCGACCTTAGGCCATACGTATTGCACTTCGGAAAACATTTCCACCAGCAATTCATCTTCAGAGAGTTCCTTTTTACCGGCATTGCGGAGGAACATATTGATACCGTTTTGCGCGCCGCGAAGGTCGGCCATCATTGACCCCATCATACCACCGGGGAGACCGCAACCCACTAACAGGGACGTTGATATCTTATTTTTCGGATTGATGAAATAGCCCAAGAAATCGTCCATAAACTTTTGGGTGAGTGCACGGGCCTGCATATAGGCATTCATATTGATTTCCGGCACTTCGAATCCCGCGTCTTTCAACATAGCCTGGACGGTGATGACATCGGGATGGACCATACCCCAGGACAGCGGTTCCATAGCCACGTCGATGATGTCGGCCCCGTTTTTACAGACCTCCAAGACGGAAGCCATAGCGAAGCCGGGACCGGTATGTCCGTGGTACTGGACTTTGACATGGGGATATTTTTCCTTGATGGACTTCACCAAACGGCCGAGCATGACGGGACGACCGACGCCGGCCATATCCTTCAGGCCGATTTCATCGCAGCCATATTCCACGCACTTGTCAACGACGCCCATATAATATTCCACGGTATGGATATCGGAATAAGTGATACTGAGGGCGGCTTGAGAGATCATGCCGGCCTCTTTCGCATACTTGATAGACAGTTCGAGGTTGCGGTGGTCGTTGAGTCCGCAGAACGAGCGGGCGATATCCACGCCCTGGGCTTTTTTCACCTTAAACATCAGGCGGCGGACATCTTTTGGCACGGGGTACATACGGAGACCGTTGAGGGCGCGTTCGAGCATTTGGGTTTTGATACCCGCGTCATTAAAGGGCTTGCACCATTTACGCACCGCGTTGTTGGGGTTTTCTCCATAGAGCAGATTCACCTGTTCGGATGCGCCGCCGTTGGTTTCCACGCGGCTGAAGCAGCCCATTTCGATAATGACGGGAGCGATTTCCAGTAACTGATCTACACGTGGCACATATTTTCCGGAGGACTGCCACATATCTCTATAAACCAAGCAATATTCTATTTTCTTCTGAGCCCTAGTCAATCGTTGTTTGTAATATTATTCTGATAATAAACGAGTTATAAATTCATTCAAATATATTTCTACAAAATGCCAATGTACTATTATTTTTTGGATTTTTCAATGGGTAAAAAGTGGGAAACAATACTGTCCTAAATAATTTCCCCCAAAATATTATTCTTCGATAAATAGGGCAGTTGTGGGAGAAAAATCAGAAAATTGAAAGTTGAACCCCCTCATTGGGGTTGCCAAGCGTGTCGGGTGGCGGGGTGAACGGTTCGTTCAGCCATTTCCAGAGGTCCATTTTGGTGAAGGTGTTCAGCCGCAGCGATGCGACGAGGTTGGACAGATTCCAGTCGTATGATGCCCTGAACTGGAGATATTTGAGCATCAGTATGGTGATCAGGGCCATCCAAAGCAGTATCTCCACCGCGTTCTGCGATGTGCCGACAAAACTTTTGATGTGCAGTAGCTGCTTCACGTGCCTGAAGAATATCTCTATCTGCCACCTTGACTTGTAGAGTTCGCCTATGGTACTGGCCGCCCATGTGAAGTTGTTGGTGGGCAACTCGACGGTGAACCCCTTCTCCTCGTTGTAAACGACCACGCGACGCAACTGTTTGGGGTATTTCCCGCTTGTTTGAGTGCCGGTAAGCTCGACAATCTCGTCTATGAGCACATTCTGATGCCTGACCGGTGGCAAGTTGTTCTCCATCACCTTCCTGAACGAGAGATTGCTCTTGTGCCGCACCACGAAAAACACCCCGTTGCTGTCCCAATGGTTCAGAAGCTCGAAATCGCAATAATAGCGGTCGGACACCACCACCGTCCCCTTTCCACGGGCATCTGCTTGGCAGCCGTGTTGTCCCCCCTCTTCCCGTCCGTGATAAGGACGTAATGCGGCAGCAGCATGTCGGAGTTGCACTTGTTTATGATGCTCTTGATTGTTTTTTTCGGGAGAGTCGCTATTGCTTGCGCAAAAAGTGTTATATTTGCCGCCATAAAGATAAGGTTTTTTTTCTCACCGCAAAGGTCGGAAAAAAATCCCGACCTTTGCCCTTATCTTTCAAAAAAAAAATATTTAGTACGCTATTGATATTTTTTCTCTCAATCCAATTTTTTATGTAATTTTGCTGTTTTAATTCATCAATTTCTCAGTTAAAGACATTAACAAAATATCGCACCGATGGCAGTACACAAATCATTTTCCACCAAACTGACAATCAAGATATTAACAGTCGTCTCAATTTTATTCATTCTGGCCTTATTGTGCGTATATATATTTTCCGGCATACTGCTGTCTAAAGAAGCTTCCAGATCGGCAAACAATGCGCTTCAAGCATCCATCAACGATATTGAAGAATCCATTAATTCCATTGAAATCATCACTCAAAATTATGCTTCAATCGCTGTCGAAAACATCACAGATCCGCATCACATAAAAAAAGTCACGACAAATATGGTCAACAACAACAAATACATCTACGGCAGTGCCTTTGCCCTTGTTGTTTCAGACACCAGTGACACAGAATTGGATTCTTACCACTCATACAAAGATGCTGATGGCAACATCCTCCAGCGCGAACGGGAAGACGACCAGGATTATTGGAAAACCGACTGGTATTTAGAAATTATCAATACAGGGAAGGCCGTTTGGAGCGAACCTTATGTTGTCTCAGGCGATAAAGATTACTTGGTAAGCACCTACGCCTATCCTATTAAAGACAAGAACGATAATATCAAAGCCATTATCACCGCCGACATTCCGTTGAATTGGATTCAGAACAAGACTGACAAAATCCATCCCTACGAACACAGTTTTGCGACAATGCTCAGCGAAAACGGGTATTTTCTTTCTACCAACAAAGAAGCCCTTAACAGCAATTTAAATGCTCTTGAAATGTGTAAGCGGATGGACAACCCCAAAGTGACCGAAATGGTCAAGAAGATGCTTGCCGGTGAAACGGGCAAGGCCATTTTCTCGGACAAAGGGAAGACCTACTTCACCGTTTACGGTCCTTTCATCAACGGTTGGTCAATGTCCATCACCAGCGAATACAAGGATGTATTATCAGATATGAACAGGATGCACGTCATTCTGATTATCATAGGCATCATCGGCTTGATTGTTATGATTATCATTTGCCACCATACGATTCGCCGCGTCACGCAACCACTGACAGAATTCTCTGTTTCGGCAATGAATATGGCTAAAGGCAATTTCAATGCAAAACTTCCGGAAATCAAGTCGAAAGATGAAATGCAAAGGATGCACAACTCTCTGGCCTATATGCAGAAATCCATCAACACCTACATTCACGAGTTGAAGACTACCGCAAGTGCCAACGAGCGTATGGAAAGCGAGCTCAACATCGCCCGCAATATTCAGTTAAGTATGCTTCCCACGAATTTCCCCAACAGCGGACCAGTCCGTATCCACGCCTTCCTGGCACCAGCCAAAGAGGTGGGTGGCGACCTTTACGACTTCAACATCAACAACGACTACCTGTATCTGTCCGTTGGCGACGTGTCGGGCAAAGGTGTGCCGGCTTCCTTGGTAATGGCCATCATATTGTCAGCCATACGTTTCTTCTATGGTCTTGATTTTTCAATGAAGAAAATCATAGAAATAATCAATAGCAATGTGGCACGCAACAACGACACAGGAATGTTCTGCACGATGTTTTCAGCACGCATCAACCTAAAAACCTACAAGATGGAATACTGCAACGCAGGGCACAACCCCATTATCATCATACCAGCCGATCCACAGGAGAAGCCTTTTTATCATAAAGCGAAACCCAATATTGCCATTGGTTTGTTTGAAGATTTCACCTACGAAGATGAGTATATAGAACTTGCTCCCGGCACGCGGCTGATACTATATACCGATGGCGTTACTGAAGCGGAAACCCGGAAAAAAGCCCTTTATGGTGAAGAAAGACTTTTAGACTTAATTTCAACCAACGAATTCCGCCAACTCGACCCTGAAAAAATGGTCAAGGCCATTTATGCTGATGTTAAGGATTTTACGAATAATATTGAAGCCAACGATGACATTACCCTTTTAGTCGTTGAAATATAAAAGATACTGCTATGAAATTTTTCTTCATCATTAACGGACGTAAAGACAAAGCCATAATTGGGCAAGAGGTCAGGAAGCAATTGCGTTTGCTTGCCGCCAGTTTTGAAGAATGGAACGATCAATTCGACATCTACCTTACTACAGGCGAAGGTGATGCCACACGTTTTGTACGATTGTACTGTGATTTGCATCCGGCAGAAAAAATATGCTTCATTGCCTGCGGTGGGGATGGCACCATCAACGAAGTGGCTTCCGGCCTGGTCGGTTTTTCCAACAAGTCAATGTCTGTCATCAACATTGGAGGTAACAGCGATTTTGTCAAGTACTTTCCCGACCGTGATTTCAAATCCGTCCACGACGTTTTGGCAGGTGAAAATATCGCACTAGACATCATCAAAGTCAACGACAGCTATTCTTTCAACGTAGCAGATGTAGGTTTTGATGCCGATGTGAGCAGTTTTGCCGATGAATATTCTCTTCTTGGGAAGAAAGAACCTTTCAAGCGCGGCATCGCTCGAGCTCTGTTATTTTCCCGTTACAACAAGATTTCCGTTGTCGCTGATGGCAAGAAATTAGGGAATCGCTTATTACTCTGTATATTGGCTAACGGTCGAATTTATGGTGACGGTATGTTGTGCGCCCCCAAAGCGAGTATGACCGATGGACTTATTGACGTGGGCTTTTTACGTCCTATGCTGCTATGGCGTTTTCTATGTTCACTTCCCACCTACATCCGCGGCGAACATCTCGATAGTCTTTGGTTCAAGCATAAAATCATTTATTGCAAGGCCAAACACGTCGACATAGAATCCAAGGGCGGCCTTATCAACATTGGTTTGGATGGCGAAGTGGTACCTGGCACCAAATTCACGGTGGATATCCTGCCCAAAGCCATCAATTTCCGATTGCCAAAGTTAAAAAGTACAGCAGAAGAGCACTAAGACTCGTTCTCTTGGGTATCAAACGCTGCGGCTTTCGACACCCACAGAAAAAGAACCACATTTCTCGTCCTTGGCGCAAAACACAACGAGTAACGCTTTCAAATACTACTAACATCGTAGAACATCATATCAAGCATACTCATCCAGCATACTTATCATTTCTGCCATATAGAGAATTATTTGTCTTTCCCTCCCATCAACAATTCTATCGCCCGATCGAAGTCGGACAGAAGTTCCTTGTCTTGGACGATGCGGAACTTGTCGTATTCAGTGAAGGCTTTTTCCACAGCCTGCTCGTGGGTGACGCGTCCTGCATTAGGAAGCATGTCGCGGTCGTAGAGTTTTATGAATTTCTTCAACTGGTCGTACCAGTCCTGCATCGTCATTATCACGTGATCTCTCGCACGCATTTCAGCCATATCGAGGAAAGCGTTGCTCATCAGATTCAGCGATTCTACCTCCTTCTCGCTTAGGTAATTCTTGGCTACAGTGACATCCGACTTGACGACTCTGCCATCAGGGGCATTCTTCCAAGTAGTGAGTCCCATGTGGGGACGTTCTGCATCGGCACGCTCGTATATTATCTCGGCTGCAGTCTTGTTCGAGACAGCATAGTGCATCACATTCTGTACAGTCTTGAAGAAGTCTCGTGTAGTCTCGGAATCCTTGTCGTAGTCGGAACTGCACTCACTGTAGATATCGGTAATCTTTTGATAGTAACGTCTCTCCGACAAACGTATCTCTCGAATGCGCTCCAACAAGTCATCAAAGTAGTCAGCCCCGAAAACGTTCTTGCCTTTCAGCCGTTCATCGTCAAGTACAAAGCCTTTGGTAAGGTATTCTTTCAGCACGCCCGTAGCCCAGATGCGGAACTGTGTTGCCTCATAGCTGTTGACCCGATAGCCAACGGCAATCACCACATCCAGATTATACATCATGACTTCGCCGGACCATTTGTCCGAAGATAACAAAATTTTTTTGATTGCATCGGACAAATGGATTTCTCCGCTATTCTCAATCTGTATGAGGTGATAGCTGATATCCTGCTGAGTCACCCCAAATAGTTCTGCCATCCTTTGTTGCGAGAGCCAGAAAGTATTGGTGTCGAAGATTACCTGCACCTGCGCATTGCCTTTCGCTCCTTTATAGAGCATAATGGTTGATTCCATACCCCTGACCGCCACATCACCTGTCACTGAAGCGGTGAAGAACTCACGGGCGGTCTTAACCATATCCTTCTTTCCATCCGCATTCATTGCCACAGCCATACAAGCAGCACGGGAGAGCATTACAGAATTCACCAGTCTCGTGGCACCGCTTCCCAGTTCCGCCATTTCCTCTATCTCACGGAAATGATTATCGAGAGGATAACCCTTCTGAGTCACCCAAGCCTGGGCCTTAGCCATCACACGCTCGAAATTCCAGTATTTACCGTAGCCCATCACACGTGCAAGTTGGCGCGAATTCCACCACTCCTTGCCTTCTGCATCTTTCTCGCACAATTGCTCAAAAGGAGATTGAAGTTTGGGGATATTGTCTGAATGTTGTGTTATTTCGTTGTTCATTTTGGAAGGTTAAATTCTTTGAACTTTTCTCTGATTTCCGGACTAGGTTGCGGAGCTGCTAACTGTTTTGCCCTAAAAATGATTAGTGCAAAGGTACAAATTATTTGGATACCTTCGGTATAAATTACTTTTATTGCTCTGACACATCCTCCAGAAAGTCTATCTCCATCCATTTGAGGATTTCCTTGGTATATTCTTGGAGGAGTCCTTTGTAAAAGGTAACATCTTCGTGATTGGATTTGGTGAGTTTTTCCCAAATCGTGATAATCTTGGCATCTTTATAAGCTTCTTCAAGCTGCTCACGGTCATTATCGGTGAATGTTTTGAAAAAGAGACGTTTGTCGAGAATATCATTGATGTTCTTTTCAGGTGCAACCTCGTGAAGAAGTTCCGCAAGGAATAGGCGGTACTCTGCCTCTATTTGTCCGGGAAGTCCCATTGAATAACGACTTTCGTCAATGGTTTCGGGCATCGTGTGTGCGGCTTCATACACGATATTGCCAAAATATTTGTCAATCAGCTCGGCTCTTTTCTGAGCACATTGTAATTGTATGTCTTTCATAAATTATTAATTTTAACCCCCCTTATCTCGCCACAAGGCCGCCATCGACCAAGTAATGACCTCCTGTACAGAAACTCGACGCGTCGGAAGCAAGGAAATGGATGACCTCCGCCACTTCCTCCGACTTTCCGGCACAACCACGTGCATACAGTCCATTTTCAGTCTTCCAATAGTCGTCAACGCTGCAATGGTTGACTTCGGCAAATTTCTTGAACAGGTTGTCCACCAACGGGGTGTGGATTGTTCCGGCACAAACGGCATTTACTCGCACTCCCTTAGGTCCCAAGTCTATGGACAAACTTCTTGTAATCTGTCCCAACGCGCCCTTGGTCAAACCGTAGGCAAAACTGTTGGCCTCGCCCACAAACCACTGGTCAGAGGCGCTAATGACCACGGGTCCCCCACCCGCTTCAATGATATGGGGAACGGCTTCCCGCAAGGTGTTGACCGTGCCGTAAATGTTCGTCTGAATCATTAAGTCAAGCTCTTCGTCGGCAATGTCGAGCAATGTATTGCAACGGTGAATTCCCGCATTCGCAACCACACTGTTTAACTGTCCGAAACGCGCTATCGTGGCATTAACAGCCCGACGAATGTCATCTCTCTTGCGGGTATTTCCCTCTACAAACAAAAGATGCTCGGAATCATTGATTTGCGAAACGACCTTGTTCGCTTCTTCCGCATTAATGTCCATAAAACCCACATTCCAACCTTCTTGAATAAATTTCTTGACGGCAGCGGCTCCAATTCCCATTGAGCCACCTGTTATGAACACAGTTTTCATATTTTTGATTTTAATTAATAATCTATTTCAACTTGCAAAAATACATAAATTTTCGGGATTATCCCATTTAATCTGTTGAGATTTCAGGGTAAACGCACCAAAATGTTTTTTTTGATATTTTTTCACACTTATTTTGGTT
>JAKSMH010000150.1 GCA_024400715.1 Bacteroidales bacterium
GATTGCGGTGTTTTCCTTGCAATTCAACATTCAACAACATTTCCTTCTTGATCTCTTCCATGATTTTTTCTTGGGAAGCACCTTCACCAGCTTGCTGCTTGGCATAGTTGTGAATATCGGTAAAAGAAGCTGAGTCAATGTTCAAGGTTTGAACATCAATCAAAATCTCATTGTCGTAAATTTCGTCCATGTTGTTGTCAATCTTCTGGGCGGGTTGGGGAAGAACTCCCTTAGGTTCAATTACGCGGTGCGTACCAAATTTGTTACCTTTTTTCTGCATAATTATCGTATTTTTAAGGTTTGTATTATTTTTTTATTTGCGAGTGCAAAGATAAAAAAAAAATTGTACTTTTGCAGCTGAAAATTTTTGAAGAAAAACATTTATTATTAACCCTAAAAAATCAAAAGAAAAATGAAAAAATTAATGTTATTAGTTGCTGCTTGCTGCTTCGTTTTCGTATCCTGCAACAACAAACCAGCCGAAGAAGCTGAAGCTACCGAAGCCATTGATTCAACAGCTGTTGAAGAACCTTGCTGCCAAATGACAGAAGAAGAAAAAGCTTTCGTTGCTGATTGGGAAAATTGGGCAAACCAAACCGATGAAAGAAAAGCCGAATTAATCGCAAAGAAAAAAGAATGCTTCGACAAACGTATGGCTGAAATGGAAGCTAAGAAAGCTGAATGTGAAGCTCGCAAAGCCGAAATGGAAGGCAAATTGGCTAACTGGGCTACGATGAGCTTGGATGAACAAAAGGCATTCTTGGAAGAATATGCTCCTTGCTGCAAAAAGCACGAAGGTTGCGGTCACCACGAAGGCGGTTGCCAACATGATGGTGGTTGCGGTCATCACGAAGGTGGTTGCCAGCACGAAGGCGGTTGCCAACACGAAGGTGGTTGCCAACACAACAAATAATAGGTAGATTATTATTTTTTCACCATAATGAGGATGGCTTTCGGTCATCCTCATTTTGTTTATCTCCACGCACTGTATGTTCATGATTTAGAAATTTAAGTAATTTTCACTTCATAATATGAAAGTTTTTCATTATTTTTGCCGCCAATTGATGTGTTGTAAAATGAAAAGGATTCTATTTTTTGTATTTTTTTGTGGATTGAATGTCTTTTTATATGGACAAAGTCAGGTTCAATACGACAAAGAGCCTATAATCGATACCATAGAACAAGCTTATCAAAGGGCCTGGAAGTCAGTAAAGGGTATTGATGGATACAGAATCCAATTGGTGGCATCGTCAACACGCAAAAATGCGCAAAATGTGTATAACGAATTTACCACTTCTTTCCCGGAAGTGTCGGCTTACCTTTCCTATATGGAACCCACTTTCCGTGTGCGGGTGGGCAATTTTAAAAACCGCATCGAGGCGTATCGTTTCCTGATGCGCATTCAATACCAATTTCCTGGTGCCTTTATCACGAAAGATAAAATTTCGTTCAAAGACATCTAAAAAGAAATGGAATAATAAAATTGAATAATTTTAGTTTCCTTTGCTGTAGTTTGGCGATTCACTCGTGATGGTCACATCGTGAGGATGGCTTTCCAAAACACCGGCGTTGCTGATGCGGCAGAATTGCGCGTGATGCAATTCGCTGATGTTTTCCGCCCCACAATAACCCATACCGGCACGCAAACCTCCAGCCATTTGATAAATTACTTCGTATAAATTGCCTTTGAACGGCACGCGTCCAGAAATACCTTCTGGAACCAATTTCTTAACGTCGTCAACATCGTTTTGCAAATAACGATCCTTGGAACCGCGTTGCATGGCTTCTAAAGAGCCCATACCACGATATGCCTTGAATTTACGACCGTTGTAAAGAATGGTTTCGCCTGGAGACTCTTCTACGCCAGCCAACAAGCCGCCTAACATTACGCTGTTGGCACCTGCGGCCAAGGCCTTGACGATATCGCCGGAATAACGAATACCTCCATCGGCAATCAAAGGAACATCCGTGCCTTTCAGTGCTTTATAAACTTCATAAATGGCACTAAGCTGTGGTACTCCCACGCCGGCAACAACACGGGTGGTACAGATGGATCCAGGTCCAATGCCCACTTTCACGGCATCGGCACCGGCTTGAGCCAAACGGATAGCCGCATCACCGGTGGCAATATTGCCCACCACGATGTCAACATTCGGAAAATGTTTTCTGACTTCAATGAGGGCATTTAAAACGCCTTCCGAATGGCCGTGGGCAGAATCCAGTACGATGGCATCCACGCCGGCTTCAATCAATGCTTCGGCGCGAGGCATGGTTTCTTTGGAAATGCCAATGCCGGCGGCAACACGCAAACGACCTTGCGCATCCTTGCAGGCATTGGGTTTGTCCTTCGCCTTGGTAATATCCTTGTAGGTAATTAGGCCGATTAATACGCCCTTCTCGTCAACAACCGGCAGCTTCTCAATCTTGTGCTGTTGCAAAATGTCGGCCGCTTCGTTGAGGTTGGTGGAACGGGTGGTGGTGATGAGGTTTTCGCGGGTCATCACCAATTCAATGCGCTTGTTGAAATCTTTTTCAAAACGCAGGTCCCTGTTGGTGACAATGCCAATTAATACACCCTTTTCCGTAACAACCGGAATACCCCCGATTTTATACTCTGCCATAATGGACATCGCATCACCGACGGTCTTGTCGGGAAGAATGGTGATGGGATTGTTGATCATGCCGTTTTCCGCACGTTTTACCGAGGCAACCTGTTTGGCTTGCTCTTCAATGGGCATATTTTTATGAATGACTCCAATGCCGCCTTCCCTTGCAATGGCAATGGCCATCGTCGCTTCGGTTACCGTATCCATGGCGGCGGAAATAAACGGTGTGTTTAATTCAATATTCCGAGTAAAATGAGTTTTAAGGCAAACTTCTTTCGGTAAAACATTGGAGTAGGAAGGGATAAGCAGAACATCGTCAAAAGTTAGTCCTTCCAGTTGTACTCTATCTTCAATAAACGACATGATGATGAAATTTTAATTACTTAAAAATTTCGTGCAAAGATAGAAAAAATTTTTGTTCTATGAACTTTTATTTTTGTATTTTTGCCAATTAATCAAAATCAATGTAAAAATGGAATCTCAAATCTTTACTCCGTGTCAAATCGGACCAATGACTTTAAGAAACAGATCGATTCGTTCTGCTGCTTTCGAAAATATGTGTTATGGCAATAAACCCTCACAGGATTTGTTTGATTATCATACCGCAGTAGCCAAGGGTGGCATAGGTATGACGACCATCGCGTACGCTGCGGTGAATCGCAGCGGAGTTTCTTTCGATGGTCAGTTGTGGATGCGTGAGGAAATCATCCCCGATTTGAAAAAACTCACCGATGCCATTCACGCCGAAGGTGCCAAGGCCTCTATACAGCTTGGACATTGCGGAAATATGACCCATTTTTATACTTGTAAATGTATGCCCGTGGGTGCTTCAGGCGGTTTTAATTTATATTCTCCAACCATCGTCCGTAAATTGAAGGAACAGGAAATCTATGACTTGGCCAAGGATTTTGGCAAGGCCGTGAATTTGGCTCGCGAAGCCGGTTTTGATTGCGTGGAAATCCACGCCGGTCACGGTTATCTCATCAGCCAGTTTCTGTCACCTTATACCAATCATCGCCGCGATAAATTCGGGGGTTCTTTGGAAAATAGAATGCGTTTTATGCAGTTGGTGATGAAGGAGGTGATGGAGCAGGCCAAAGACGATATGGCCGTGGTGGTTAAGGTGAATATGTACGATGGCTTCAAGTCCGGAATGCAGCAGGAGGAGTGTATCAAGGTGGTTCAGGAATTGGAAAGACTGGGCGTTCACGCGTTAGTGCTTACGGGTGGTTTCGTAAGTAAGGCCCCTATGACGGTTATGCGTGGGGCAATGCCGCTCAAAACCTTGGCTCACTATATGAATCCCTGGTCATTTTGGTGGCTTAAGTTAGGTCTGAAAGTGGCGGGTAGATGGATGATTCCAACGGTACCCTATAAAGATTTGTATTTCTTTGATACGGCAAAAGAATTTAGAAAAGCGGTAAAAATGCCTTTGATTTACGTAGGTGGTGTTTGTTCAAAGGATCAAATGGATGAAGTGTTGAATGCGGGTTTTGTTGCTTTCCAGATGGCTCGTTCTTTGGTCAACGATACCCAGTTTATGAATAAGATTAAGGATGGTTCCGTGACGAAGAGTCCTTGTAAACACTCCAATTACTGTATTGGTCGTATGTACACCTTGGAAATGAAGTGTCATCAGTGTGTGGATAATCTTCCCTGCAAATTGCAAAAGGAAATCGATGCCGCAGAAGCGGAAAACGAAATGACCAATCAATAATTTGAAGGTTTTCTATTGCCCGAGAAGGAGTAAGGCGCAGGCAGTGAACAATGTCTGTGAACAGTGAACTGGGTGGATTTGGTGGGGAAAATGTGCGGTTTTGTGTTGGCATTTTTGAAGCGTTCGGTGTTTGATTGAGGATGCAAATTTACGGAAAAGTTTTGAAATCTTTGCCAGCTGCCGGAAATTTAAACGCTATTTTTTATAATGACTGCGGCTTTGGCGGTTGGTTTAATTGAAACCAAAACAAAAATTTTGTTTTAATGTCTTTTTTCCGTTCTTTTTCTTTGCCGCTGCGTTTTTCGCCACCACCCGCCTCGTTTTTTTACGCAATTCGTTCGCAATTGCGGTATTAAG
>JAKSMH010000151.1 GCA_024400715.1 Bacteroidales bacterium
CACTTTGGCGATAAACATATCGTGAGAACCCAATGGGACGATGTCGGTTACTTCGCATTCCAAATTCACGGGAGATTCGTATATCATAGGAGCTTTGACCACATTGCCACGAATGGGAGTGAGGTTGGTCTCAAAAAACTTATTGTATTTTTTCCCAGAACGTACGCCGCACCAATCGGTTACGGCAGCCAATGGTTCATTGACCAAGTTGATGACGAATTGTTTTCTTTCTTTGAGAATGGCGTAGGAATGACGTTCGGGACGAACTGAAATATAACACATAGGAGGATCCGAACATAATGTGCCGGTCCAAGCCACCGTGATGATATTGTATTCGTCTGGTGTTTCTCCGCAACTCACCATCACCACTGGGGTGGGGTTGAGCATATTACCAACCTTGAGTTGTATTTTCTGATTGAAATTCATTTTTAGTCAAAAATAATATTTGTAATGATAACTATTAATAAAGCGACGGGTGCGATGTAACGAACAATGAAATAATAATATTTGAAATATCTGACTTTTAATTTTCCACCATTGGACAATTCATCATACACGTCTGTCTTGGGCAGATACCATCCGATAAATATCGTAAATAATAGTGCGCCAATGGGCAAAAGATATACGGCCGTAAGTTGGTCGAAAAATTCGAAAATGGTTAAGTCAAAGATTTTGAAACCTTGTAGCGGCCCAAAAGACAGCGTACAGCCAATGCCAATGAGGAAGATGCATAGAGAACTTAATATGGCTGCTTTGCGCCGGCTCCATTTGAGTTCTTCTATTTCCCATAAAACGACGACTTCCAATAAAGAAATTGTGGAGGTTAGTGCCGCAATGGCTAATAGAATAAAGAAGCCAATGGCAAATAGTTGCCCACAATGCATACTGTTGAACACGTTGGGGAGGACTTCATAGACCAAGCTGGGGCCAGAGGTGGGATTGAGTCCGAAGGCAAATACGGCAGGGAAAATGGCAATGCCGGACAGGATGGCCACCAAAGTGTCTGCCCCTGCGATACATAGACTTGTCGTGAAGAGGTTGTCTTCTTTGCGAATGTATGAACCGTATGTGATTAAGGCCCCCATACCTATACTTAGGGAGAAAAAAGCTTGCCCTAAGGCAGTTAAGAAACTGTCCGCATTTAATTTACTGAAATCGGCTTTGAATAGAAATTTAATGCCTTTTTCCGCTCCCGGCAAGCTAATGGAACGAATACACATCACAATAATCAATAATAAAAGTAATGGCATAAGAATTGTGGTACTTTTTTCAATGCCTTTTTTTACTCCAAGAATGACGACAGTCGCGGTTATCCCTATGAAAACAATTTGGTATAATAAGGGCCAGAATGAACTTTGAGTAAAGGAAGAGAACATTTGCGTGATCTCCACCGGATTTTTGCCCATAAGTTGTCCGTTGCAGGATAATACTATGTAATTAAGGGTCCATCCTGCCACCACGCTATAAAAAGAATAAATAATAAAGGCCACGATCAGTCCCAATACTCCCACACCCATCCAGGCCTTGTGTTTGGGAGCTAAAGTGCGAAATGCGCCAACTAAATTTTGTTGGGAGCGTCTTCCAATGATAATTTCACTCAGCATAACAGGAATTCCTAACAGCAAAATGAATAGGACATACATTAACAGAAAGGCAGCTCCGCCATTTTGTCCAACCACGTAAGGAAAACGCCAAATGTTGCCCAATCCGACAGCACCACCCGCTGCTGCGATAATGGCTCCTATATTGCTGGAAAAACCTCTTTCAGATTTGTGTTCCATAATGAAAAGTTTTGATTAGGTTTCTATGAGCTTAAGATTAACTAACCACGGCATTTAATAAATCGGCGATAATTTGTCGTTGCTTTAGTACTTTATTATAGTGTATTAAGATTTGTGCCTGAACCGAGTTGTCATCGTTGGTCAATTCTTTTTCGAGATTTTTCAGATAATGTTCGGTCAGTCGCAATTTGAACATAAGAATGCTGTTTTCCACCGCTTGGTTAAGTTTGTAAATATTATTGCTGATAGAATCGGTGCTGACTTCAAATTTTTGTTCCCAGGCAGGACTGACATTGGGTTCCTCATTCATCAGTTGCATAATGGAAAATTGTTGTATTTCCTTATTCTCGTGGTTGACAAAGAATTTCTTAATTTCGTCCTGTCCGTTCGCTGTGGTTGCAATGACGGCATATTCTTCATAGATTTTTTGAAATAATGGTTGCTGAAAGCATATCATTTCATCGGAAAATTCATTGAAGATATGTTGATCCAATCTGATTTTTTTAGTATGAATCTGATTTTTTTCGTCCTGCTCTTCAATGTCGATTTCAAAAGAGCCATATTTTAAGATTAATAAAATAATACTCTGCTCGATATTCGACAGTGCTTGGTCATTTTCGGATTTGAAAGTAACGTTAGAGGATTCTTCCTTGGGAAGATGGATGTTGATGTCTTGGTTGGAATTTTCTTTTGCGTTATCCTTTATTGCCTTGACAATATATTTTCGCAGTTCGGCATTGAGCGACTTCTCTTCTATGTCGAATTGCTTAGACAGTTCCTTAATATATAATTGTCTTGTGATATCATCCTGAATGAGTGCGATGGACTGAATGATGTCTTTCACCATAGCGGACCGTTTGGCGGGGTCGTTTCCGGCTTCATCGGCCATCACCTTGGCTTTGAACAAAATAAAGCTTTTGGCATTATCTTTCAGGTAATCAATAATTTCCGAATCGCGATGACTACGGGCGAAAGAATCGGGGTCTTCGCCTTCGGGTAGCAATACTACGCTGACGTTGAAGTCGTTGCTCAGCAAAATGTTGATGTCTTTAAGGGCGGCATTGATGCCAGCTTTGTCGCCGTCTCGCAGTACCGTTACGTTGTTGGTTTTTGATTTCAGCAGGCGGATTTGTCCGTCAGGGAATGCCGTACCCGAAGTGGCCACCACGTTTTCAATGCCGGCCTGCACCATAGACAACACGTCGGTGTATCCTTCCACTAAATAGACATTGTCCTTAGTCTTGATGGATTTTTGGGCATTGTAAAAGCCATAAAGGACATTGCTCTTATGATAAACCGGGTTTTCGGGAGAATTGAAATATTTGGCGATTTTCTCGTCTTTCTTCAAAATTCTTCCCCCAAAACCGACGGGTTTTCCTAATTTGTCGTAAATGGGAAATATGACACGTCCACGGTAAAAGTCGAAAATCTTGCCGCTTTCCGATTGTTTGGTAAGGCCGACTTGGATCAGGTGCTCTAATTTATAGCCCGCCTTGAGGGCGTCTTGCGTGAATTTATCCCGTCCGTCGGGGCAGTATCCGAGTTTGAATTTTTCGATGGTGGCTTGGGTAAAGCCGCGCTCCTTGAAATAGGAAAGTCCGATATTTTGACCTTCCTCGGTGTTGAGCAATTGATTAATAAAATATTGTTCTGCGTATTTATTAACGGCAATCAGACTTTCACGTAATTTATCCTCTTCGCTCAAATCTTCCTTTTGCTCATCCTCCACAATGTTGATGCTGTATTTCTTGGCCAGGTAGCGAAGGGCTTCAGGGTAAGAAATCTGCTCGTGCTTCATCACGAAGTTGACGGCATTGCCGCCTGTATGACAGACAAAGCAGTTGAAAATGCCTAAGCGTGGGCTCACGTACATTGACGGATTTTTGTCGCTGTGAAAAGGACACACGCCCACCCAATTCTGCCCCCTGCGTTTCAAGGGAACAAAATCGGCCACTACTTCCTCGATTTGAGCGGCATTGTAGATTTCATCAACCGTTTCCTTTGAAATCACTTGTCGTTCACTTTAAATTTCTTGAAGATTTTGTTGTCATCCATAATTTTGACAGCTTGTTGGAAAGTGTCATCGCTGGATAAAAATACTTCGTATGCCTCGCCATAGCTGAACAAGGTACGTGCGATTTCAAATTTGAGGTATTCCTTGATGTATTCCGGAGCCTTATTCAAATTTTTCAAACGCATCGCTTCCGCATTCTGTTTGTCGATATATTGTGTCAGCATTTTATCAAAATCGGCTTGTTTTTCAAAATCCTTGCTTGAGTGATAAAGAGAGTCCAATTTTCCTTTGTTTTCTTTTAAAAATCCTTGTAGATAAGAAGAGAAAACAAATTTGACGCTGTCGTTGACACCTTCTTTTTTGGCATAATTGATAAATTCGGCATAAAGTTCGTCCGAAATTTCAAAATTATTCTTATAGGATTCAAAATCAGGATATTTGGCTTTCATTTCATTGCGGTGGGATTCCATATAGTTCATTGTAAAACTGCCAAAAACACCTTTTCGTGCGAGCTCGTTGTAGAAAGTGGAGTATTTGGAAGTGTCCAAAGGAATGAAAATGTCGGGCATAATGCCGCCGCCACCATAGACCGTGCGTCCTCTTGGTGTCGTATATTTCAGTGAATCAGGAAATTTAATGCTGTCGGCAGTGAGAAATTCCCCGTGCTTGCTGCGGTTGTTGAGGTCATTGAAATAACTTTCCAAACCGTCGTTGTAAGGTTTCTGGATGCAGCGTCCTGTTGGAGTGTAGTAGTGGGAGATGGTAAGACGTACCATTGATTGGTCGTTGAGATATAAAGGTTTCTGTACCAATCCTTTACCAAAAGTACGACGACCGATTACCAAGCC
>JAKSMH010000152.1 GCA_024400715.1 Bacteroidales bacterium
TCCACGACAATGTGCTTTACGACAACACACTGCCTGTGACGGTGGAATTGGTGAACTTTGCCAATAATAAATCGGCGGCGTTCGACATGAATGTGAATAAGGGGGAAGTCACCCTCTCCGATTTTGAAATTAACGGTGATGTTATCGCCGGCGAAGCGGTTGTCAAATTGAACGAAACGGCGGCTACGCCAATTGGCCCGCTTTGCGTGCGCCCCACCAAATACTTCAAGGAAAAGGAAAAATATCCCAAAATCCATGTTCAACGTTCAAACATCAACAGTGCTGCCCACATGTTGGCCAACAAAATCGACATCACGCTTGCTGATAAGAATACCGACATCATCGCCCTTTCAGTCAATGACATCAACATTAAGCGCGCCGACGACATCCTCAATATGCTCATCGCCGTTTACAACGGGGCTTGGATCAAGGATAAAAACAAGATTACGGTGAGCACCTCTATGTTTATCAACGACCGTTTGCAGGTGATTGAACAAGATTTGGGCAACGTTGACGACGATATTTCTTCCTATAAGAGCGAGCATCTCCTTCCGGACGTGACGGCTGTCTCCAATATGTACCTCCAACAGAATAGCGAGACCAATACCCGTATCAACGATCTGGAAAATCAGATTTCGATCACCCGTTATATTCGCAATTACCACCTGGCCAATGAAACCGTCAATAACCAATTGCTTCCCGTCAACTCCGGTATCAACAATACCCATATAGAAAGCCAAATTGCCGAGTTTAACACGTTGATGCTCCGCCGTAATAGTCTTGTTGCCAGCAGCAGTGAACAGAGTCCCTTGGTGACGGACCTTGACGCGAAACTAAACGCTCTCCGTCACGCCATTATCACTTCCGTTGATAATCAGTTGGCAGCATTGAATGCCCAACTCGCCAACTTCCAGAACACGGAGCAAATGATTAATTTCCAACTGGCTTCCAAACCCACCCAGGCAAAATACCTGCTTTCGGTGGAACGACAGCAGAAGGTGAAGGAGGCCCTCTACCTGTTCTTGCTCCAAAAACGGGAAGAAAACGAGCTTTCGCAGGCCTTTACCGCCTATAACACGCGCGTGATTGAACACCCCAACGGAAGCCTTATTCCCACCAAGCCCCGCAAGTCCATCATCATGCTCTTTGCCCTCATCGTCGGTTTGGCAATCCCCGTATCCATCATCTTCCTTATCGACTACTTAAACACCACGGTACGCAGCCGTAGTGACATTGAAAAATTGACAATTCCTTTCATCGGTGAAATCCCATTGGCTTACAGTTTGGTTGAGATGAAGAAAAAGAAAGGAAAGGGTCTTAAAAAGCGCATCCGCTCAAAAGATAAGGAACAGAAAAATGATTTAAACGATACCATCGTGGTGAAGCACGGCAGCCGTAATGTAGTGAACGAGGCCTTCCGAATACTCCGTACCAACATTGAGTTTATGACCAAGAATAAAGAAATGACCACCATAATGATTACCTCATTTAATGCGGGCTCAGGTAAGTCATTCATCACGATGAACACGGCCCTGTCCTTGGCCATTAAAAATAAAAAGGTGCTGGTCATCGACGGAGACTTGCGTCACGCCAGCTCATCCGCATACGTCAATTCCCCTAAAATGGGAATCAGCAACTATTTGAGTCATCAGGTGGATGATATCGACAGCGTGATCGTGCCGTTTGAAAAACACGAAAATCTAAAAGTACTCCCGGTGGGTGTCATCCCGCCCAATCCAACCGAATTGTTGGAAGATGAAAGATTTGGCCAGCTGCTGGAAACGGTTCGCAGCCAATATGACTATGTGTTCGTTGACTGTCCCCCTATCGATATCGTGGCTGATGCGCAGATTATTGAAAAATGGGTGGATAGGACTATCTTTGTCATTCGCGCCGGTCTTTTGGAAAAGAGCTTGATTCCGGAAATAGACAATTTGTACAAGCAACAAAAATTGAAAAACATGTCGCTGATCCTTAATGGAACCGAAGCCGCGGACAGCCGTTACGGTTATCGTTACGGTTATCGTTACGGTTATCGTTACGGTTATCGTTACGGTTATCATAATGGTTATCATAATTATGGCTATTATGGACATAACTCATACTATCATACGGAAGAAGAAGAATAATAACCATGTTGTTTTCAAGACCTACCCTTAAGTCTTTATTGTCCGGTTTTACCGATTATCACTCCCACATCCTGCCGGGAGTGGATGATGGCGTAAAAAACATGGAGGGGGCATTGGATGTATTGGCACATTACGAGCAGATAGGAGTATCGGCGGTGTGGTGTACACCTCACATCATGGAGGATATTCCCAATGCGACGGACTTTTTGCGAACTCGCTTTGAAGACCTCCGGAGTGCCTATCCCGGACCCATCCAACTTCACTTGGCATCGGAAAACATGATGGACGCACTTTTCGAGGAACGTCTCGAAAACAATGACTTATTGCCTTTATGCGAAGATCAAAGGTACTTGTTGGTGGAAACCTCCTATTTTAATCCCCCTATGGGCATGAAGGACTTGTTGAGGCAAATTTTGAAGAAGGGCTATTTCCCTGTCCTGGCCCATCCCGAACGCTACGAATATATGAATGAAAATGATTATCGGGAATTGAAAACCTTAGGAGTGCTTTTTCAAATGAACCTCTCTTCTTTGGCCGGTGCATACGGGGGCAATGCCAAAGCCAAATCAGAGTGGCTTCTGAAAAATGAAATGTACAACATCTTCGGCTCAGATCTGCATTCGCTTCGAAACCTGGAATTTTGGAATTACCGCGGCAAATACAATAAGTATTTGAAACAACAAATACAATCTATATTTAATCAATAATCAATTATTATTAACCAAAAAAAATTAAAATGAAAAAAAACTTTATTTTAGCAGCCCTTTTATTGGCAGCAATGACAATGTCTTTTGCTCAAGAAAGTTCAGAAGACAAAAAAGAAGAATTCAAGAAAGAAAAATGGCATGGTACCGTTATCGGGAAGGCTTATTTGACCGATTATGGTGTAACGGTAGGTTATGGTTTACCCAGTATCGGATTCTGGGGTGACGTTGTGATGGACATCAACTGCAAGAACAACAACTATCGTACGCGAATCATGGCTGGATGCTTAGAAAGATGGTATTGGCCCGAACTTTCTGTTAATGCACAGTATCTTTTACCTATTTGCAGAGGATTCTACTTCTTCCCCTCGGTAGGTCTTCATGGAGAATTGCATAATACAGCGCACTGGAAAACTGCTTACAAGGAAAAACATCCGGATGCGAAAATTGAAGAGAGTCCAAAGTGGGGTCCTGGCAGTTGGGGCATGGGCGTCCAGCTGGGTGGCGGCTTCGAATATCAGATTAATCAACACATCGCTGTCTTTGCCGAAGGTCGTTATTCCTTTATGTACAATACCGTTAGTCACTGGACTGCTAATGTAGGCGTTGTCATGAATTTCAGCAAGGGACGCTCAACTGTCGATAATTTTGGGAAATAATCGTTGACATTTATATATTTATAAAACAATGGTATGGAGAAGGACAAACTTGTTTCTTTTTCGTATCATTGTTTTGTTGTATAGATATAAAAGGCAATCCTATATGCTCCGGTTTGATACAGAGACCGACCGCGAGCTCTGCACCACTATCAAAAACTAGAAGAACCTGTTGGCAGAAATGGGATAAGCAAAAGTTGAACAATTCAACGGCCCACGGCCGTTGAAAAAGAATAAGAAAAAAAGTGTTATAAAATCGATTCTCCTCCGTAAATTATTGTTTTACAATACTTTACGGGGGGGGGGTAATTTATCCCCAAATGAAGAGTATAACAAAGTATGTATCAGAATATCTGAGCGTGAAGGTGATTTTCGCGCTCGATATTGTCACATCGCTGGTGTCTTCTGTGGTGACACTTCTTGTGCTGAACTTCCTGGCAAGTTCGGACTATTATTCCGGTCCATTCGCGCTATGGTGGATTGGTGGAACCCTTGTGTTCTCAGCATTGGCGATGGCAGTTTTCAAGACCTACAACGTCATAGTGCGTCACGCCACCCTTCGTGACATCCGCCGATATGTATGGGCAATGTTCTTCACCCACATCCTGCTTGGAGTGTTGATGGCCCTCACCTGCATTTTCAACAAGACAGTCTTCTTTGCCATTCTTGCCAACTTCCTGCTTATGGTAGTGATGGTAATGGCTGTACGCTTTTTGATGGTGGACGTTTACAGTTACTACCGTTTCAAAGTAAACGACATCACCCATAAGCAGCGGATACTCGTCTATGGCACCTCCGACAAAGCCGTTGCCGCCATCTCGCGCTTCAGCAGCTCCAGACATTATCGTCTGATGGGCTTCGTCACGCCTGAAGCCAACGAGAGCAACCTCAAACTTGGCGGCTATCCGGTGCTTACCTATAAAAATGAAAACGACTTCAAAAAAATAATCGAGGATCTATCCCTCTATGCCGTTCTCTTTGCTACCGATGCAGACGTGAAGGCAGAGGAATCGCGACTGGTCAAATACTGCGCATCCAACAACATCAAGACCCTCATTACTCCTTCCATTGACGAAGTTGTAGGTGGCAGGGTGATGAGAGGCGGTTTCCGCCAGGTAAAGATAGA
>JAKSMH010000153.1 GCA_024400715.1 Bacteroidales bacterium
TGGAAAAATCCACCCAGTCATAAAAGGTTTTGATCAGTTGTTCGTCGCGTTGTTTAAAGAAGTAATGATTGCTTTGGGTAAGGTTTTTGAATTGGCAAATGATGTTCCATACATTTTCGATGCCATCGTTGTTCAGGGCGGAGCAGATGTCGGCGCGTGGTTCCCAGCCGTTTTCGTTGGGAGGAAAGAGCTTGAGGGCAGAGCGGTATTGGGCTTTGGCGGCGGTGGCCTTTGAAAGGTTATCGCCATCGGCTTAGTTGATGATGAGGGCATCGGCCATTTCCATAATGCCTCGCTTGATGCCTTGCAGTTCGTCACCGGCACCCGCCAACATCAGCAGGAGGAAAAAGTCAACCATAGACTTGACGATGGTTTCGGATTGACCTACGCCCACTGTTTCAATTAGGATGACGTCAAATCCCGCGGCTTCGCAAAGGATGGTGGTCTCTCTTGTTTTCCGTGCCACGCCGCCTAAGGTGAGTCCCGATGGGGTGGGACGGATGAAGGCGTTGGGGTCAACAGAAAGGCGTTCCATACGTGTCTTGTCGCCTAAAATGCTTCCTTTGGAGCGTTCGCTGCTCGGATCAATGGCCAAAACGGCAACTTTATGCCCCAAATGGGTCAAATGTTGTCCAAAACTCTCGATAAAAGTGCTTTTTCCAACGCCGGGAACACCGGTAATGCCCACGCGAATCGAATTTCCCGAGTGCGGAAGACATCTTTCTATGACGGTTTGGGCAATCTCAAAATGGTCGGGATTCGTGCTTTCCACCAACGTGATGGCCTGGCTCAGAATCACGCGGTCGTGGGCCAATATTCCCCTGACATAATCATCCGCGCTGAGTGCTTTGCGACTGGCTTTTTTCCGCTGAAAATAGGGGTTGACCGAGACCGGTTGCTCAATGCCTTCTTGTACCGATAGTGCTGATTGATATTCTTCCATAATCTTTATCTTCTGATTATTTGCCGACGATAATCCGCTGACCCTCACGAATAAAGTCGGAACGGAGTTTGTTCCATTTCTTCAAGTTGCTGACGCTGGTGTGGTATTTGCGGGCGATGCCGGATAGGGTTTCCCCATTCTTGATTTTGTGGTATTTAATAGTCTTTGCGGGTGTGCTAACTGGTTGTTGCTGAACAGCTTGTATAGGTTGTTGTATTATTTCTGGCTTTGCCAAAACCAGTTTGGTCGCAATGGTATCGATAACGGTTGTGTCGTTGGGCAGAATGGCAACGATGTCGTTCTCGCAGGTTAAAATGCGACGTGCTCCCTTAAAGCGGGCAACGTACCCCGGACTTGCCGAATTCTCTACTCTGATGTTGGTCTTATTGGTTGATGAGTGGATGAAGCGGAAGTTGTGCGCGGCATCAATATCGGCTTCCACCACAATGCCGACGTGCCCGATGGCTAAGCGGCCACGTGAGAAAAACACCAAATCCCCTGGCACCAAATCCTCTTTATTGACCTTTTGTCCCACCAAAAACATATCGCGGGAACTCCGCGGCAACGTAATACCAAATTGGTTGAAACAGTAGTAAACAAAACCCGAACAGTCAAAGTGGTTGGGACCGGCAGCTCCGTATTTGTATTTTGAAGTGGGCTTTTTATAAAAGGCAAATTGAATAATGGAATCGATGGTCGGACAAGTGACCCGGGCTTCGAAATCGGTAGAAACCGTGTCCTCATCGTAATTCTCGTAGGTGATGTCGTCTTGGGCATAAATCACCAATGACATCACGAACAAGACAAAAAGTAAAAGTGTTTTTTTTAGCATCTTTTATAATTTGAAGGCAAAGGTACGATTATTTCGTCAAATGAAGGGCTTTTTATTTCCAAAAAAGCAAAACTTTTTGCCTCAAAAATTGTTGTTTATTTTTATTTATCTGTATAATATATTGATAATAAAATCGTTACAAATATATTGATAATATTAATTTTTAAAAGAAAAAATTGTATTTTTGCAGAACAATATTGCGGGGTAGAGCAGTGGTAGCTCGTCGGGCTCATAACCCGGAGGTCGCAGGTTCGAGTCCTGCCCCCGCTACCAAGGCGGGATGCGATGCATCCTGCTTTTTTTTATTTTGTTATGAACAGAACTACAGATAAATGGAAAGGCCATTTGGCGGCATTGGCGGTTTATGTCATCTTCGGCATCAACCCTAACTGCTCCGAAGCCGTAGTGCCGGAATATATTTCTCCCATGGCATTTACGGCGGTGCGTATGCTTTTTGGAACCATCGCCTTTTGGATTTTGTCGATGTTCATTCCGCACGAAAAAGTTGGGAAGAAGGATATGGCGTTTTTTGCCGTGGGCGCCGTCGTCTTGGTGGGAACGTTGTTGGCCTTTGGCGAGGCATTCCGCTATACCTCGCCCTGCTACGTGTCGCTCATTTCGGCAACAAGTCCGCTGCTGGTGATGTTGTTGGCGGCATTGTTCCTTCAGGATCCCATCTCCCTGCAGAAGTCAGCAGGTGTGTTCGTGGGTATTTGCGGTGCCTTGATGATCGTACTTTTTTCTTGGAAAATTGACGCCAACGCCACCCCAATGGGGTTGATGCTATGTTTCGTCAACATCGTATTTTATGCTACTTATTTGTTGTTTACGAGAACGGTATCTAAAAAATATAATCCGATAACGATGATGAAATGGATGTTTTTGATGGGCAGTGTCATTTGTGTTCCCATAGCTGTTCCCCATATTTCGGTTGATACCTGTCCTATATTTTTTATGACTGTTCCAACAATGGCCTATATTAACTTGGCTGTAGTATTGATATTCGCAACCGTGGTGTCCTACTTTTTGTTGCCGTTTTCTTTGCGTTTCTTGCGTCCCACGACGGTGAGTATGTATAGTAATTTACAGCCCGTGGTGACATCTTGTATTGCGATAGCTGTGGGCCAGGATATTTTCACTTGGAATAAGCCGGTGGCACTGGTTCTAATCCTTGTCGGCGTTTATTTGGTTACCACGAGTCGTGCGAAAGATGATGTAGCGCTCAAATAATACTGTTGAAATGCAGGTGCTATATACATATATCATTGTTGATGATAACCCCACTACGCATAGCATGATTCAAAATATTTTGAAAGATTGTGAAGGCTTAGTTTGTACAAGTATTTTTACGTGTTTGTCGGATGCCATTTGTTATATGAAGTCGGTAAAGGTTGATTTCTTGTTCTTGGATTTGGAACTTCCGGATATGAATGGACTTGAAATTTTTGACCTGACTTCTGATTTGCCGACCATTATATTGATAACGGGATATATGGACCAATTTTCAAAAAATATCTGTTCAAAAATTCACAAAGGAATTACAGCTTGTGTTGAAAAGCCGATAAATCCTGCAGAATTAATATATCTGATGACAAATCTTTGTAAAAAGACTTTAGTCTAAGAAGGAAAAAATGGAATGTTCAAATTGTTCCTTGGCGTAGGCCGCCGTAATTTTCATCGTTTTCTTTTTAGATGACGGGAACTCGTACATGGCGTTGGTCATGATTTTCTCAATGATGGAACGTAATCCACGGGCACCCAATTTTAATTCCACCGCTTTTTCCACGATGTAGTCAAGGGCATCTTCGTCAAAACGCAATTCTATGCCGTCCAATTCAAAGAGGCGGACGTATTGCTTGACCAGTGCGTTCTTGGGTTCGGTAAGGATGCGTTTGAGTGCGTCGGCATCCAGGGCGTTCATATACGTGATGACCGGGAAGCGGCCGCACAATTCAGGGATGAGACCGAAAGTCTTGAGGTCGTGGGCCGAAATGTACTGCATCATATTTTTCTTGTCCAACTCATGATGCTTTTTATTGTAACCGATGACATTGGTGTTCATCCTTTCGCCGATAATTTTGTCGATGCTGTTGAAGGCACCGCTACCGATGAATAAGATGTTTTTCGTATTGACCACGGTGAATTTCTGTTCCGGATGCTTGCGTCCGCCCTGTGGTGGCACGTTGACCAGAGAACCCTCCAACAGTTTAAGTAGAGATTGCTGTACGCCTTCACCGGAAACGTCTCGGGTAATTGACGGGTTGTCGGCACCTTTGCGGGCCACTTTGTCAATTTCATCGATAAATACGATACCTCGTTCGGCGCGGGCCACGTCATAGTCTGCGGCTTGAAGCAGTCGGGTAAGGATGCTTTCCACGTCTTCGCCCACGTAGCCGGCTTCGGTAAAAACGGTGGCGTCGGCAATGCAGAAAGGCACATCCAATAACTTGGCAATGGTTCTGGCCATCAGCGTTTTGCCAGTGCCGGTATCGCCAACCAAGATGATGTTGGACTTCTCAATGTCCACATCATCTTGCTGGTCGTATAAAATTCGTTTGTAATGATTGTAAACGGCGACGGAAATCACCCGCTTGGCCTCGTCTTGACCAATGACATATTCGTCTAATTTGGCCTTGATTTCCTTGGGTTTGAGCAGGTTGATTTTCATTGTCGTTTTGTTTTAGGTTGAGGTTAAAGGTTGAGGTTGACAGTGGAATTTTAGACCTCTCTTGATTTCAGCTCGCGCTGGCGGGCGGCCTTGGCCGCGATGTAGGCGAAGAACCGCTTGGCGTTCTCGCGCCAGGTCTGGAAGAGCGCGTAGAG
>JAKSMH010000154.1 GCA_024400715.1 Bacteroidales bacterium
CCAAGCGGAGTAAAGCGGAAAGCGCGACGGCGAGCGTTAGCGAGCCGGGCCGCCCTAAAAATCAAAACGAAAAAACAAAACTTTACACTTTATTTAGAGTCAACAAATAAATCTCTAAAAAATATATTATATATTAAAAAAAATAGTATTTTTGCAAAATGAAATATTTCAAAAATTAGGGATATTATGTTTACAGGAATTGTTGAGAAAACTGGAAAAATTGTCAAGATAGAAAAAGAAAACACGAACTACCACTTCACCATTGAGGTCGATTTTGCCGATGAGTTGACGATTGACCAAAGTATGGCGCACGACGGCTGCTGCTTAACCGTGGTCAGCATCAACCCCGAAAAAAAGCAGTACGTGGTTACCGCCATGGACGAAACGATGCTCAAGACCAACCTCGGCCAATGGGGAATAGGCTACGAAGTCAACTTGGAACGCAGTATGAAGATGGATGGACGTTTTGACGGCCATATCGTGCAAGGGCATGTGGATCAAACCGCCACTTGCGAAAAAGTAGTGGATGAAAACGGCAGTTGGCGTTATTATTTCACCTACGACAGCGACAAGAACAACTTCACGGTTCCCAAGGGTTCCATTTCGGTCAACGGCACCAGTCTGACCGTGGTGGATTCCGATAAAGGGAGATTTTCCGTTGCCATCATTCCCTACACCCATAAAATGACCAACTTCCACAACTTCAAACCCGGGACCGTGGTCAACATTGAATTTGACGTTTTTGGCAAATACGTGCAAAGATTGTTGGAACAATACTTTGCCGATCAAAAAAGCAATAAATAACAACCTCATTCGTTATTACTCTTTAATCCTAAACGAAAGAAAATTGAAAAACAAGAAGTTCACATACTACATCATCGGTATTGCCTTGGCGATAGGGTTGTTGCTGTCCAATTCGTGCTCGACTCGAAAAAACACCTTCCCCAATCGGGCCTTCCATAATACCACGGCACGGTTTAATGTCTATTTCAACGGCAACGAGGCTTTGAAGGCTGGCGAGGCAGACCTGGAAACCAAAGTCAAGGACAATTACACATCATTACTTCCCATTTATAATTATCCTGCCAAAAACGACCTCGGCTCGATTCTGCCGTCAATGGACCGCGTAATACAAAAATCGTCCAAGTGTATTTACAAGCACTCGATGTTCATTCGCGGAAAAGAATATGTGAAGACCATCGACAACGCCTATTTCATTATGGGGAAGGCGTATTTTCACAAGCAAGACTACAACCAGGCCCAAAGGATGTTCAACTACATTGACCACACCTACAAAGAGTCAGACATCAAGGAGGAAGCCAAGATTATGAATGCCCGTACGGCACTTCGACAGGACTATTATTCTCGCGCCTTCGACTTGTTGAACGAAGTGGACCATGCCGTTTATAAGAAAAAATCAAAGAAACTCAATGTGCTGTTTAATGCCGCGATGGCAGAATACCACTTGACAGCTCCCGACGGAGAAATTGAAAGTGCCATTGACTATATCAACGAAGCGATTGCCAACAATCCCAAACGGCAATTCAAGACACGACTTTATTTTATTCGCGGGCAATTGTATGAAACGATGGGGCAAACCACCGAAGCCCACGAGAGTTTCAAGACCGTTATCAAACGCACGCCTCCATACGATATGGAATTTAGCGCCCAGATGCACCTGGCCACCAACTACGACGGCAGCAAAGAAGCCAAAGCTCGGATTCTGAAGGAATTGCGGAAGATGTTGGAGGAAAAGAAAAACGAAGACTACAAAGACCAAATCTACTACGCCATTTCAGAAATATACCGAATTGACGAAGAGATTGACGAACGCAAGGAAAACCTGGCCCTTTCCGTGGCTTCCTATAGCAACAACGACTACCAACGTACCTTTTCACGTTTGAAATTAGCCGACATCTACTTTGAAGAGGAGGACTATATGAATGCTCAGAATTACTACGACACGGCGACGATGAGCATTCCCAAGAACTATCCCGGTTACGACCAAATCATCAAAAAGGCAAATGTATTGAGGGAATTAACCGACAACATTAAGATGATCAACCTTCAAGACAGTTTGCAACGCATTGCCAAGATGAGCGAAGGCCAACGAAACAGCTGGGTTCAGAAAATGATTGCCGCCTATACCGAAAAGGAACGGAAGGAAGCGGAAGAAGAAGCCGCCAGAATGCTGGCCCTACAATCCACGGCAGGGATGGCCAACATCAATATCAGCAACAACCAAAGCGGCAAATGGTATTTCTACAACACGGCCTTGTTGTCCTCCGGCCAGACCGAATTCTACAGACGCTGGGGCAACAGAAAGTTGGAAGACTATTGGCGCATCAGCAACAAGCAGCAGATTTCGTTTGAAGATATGGCCGCTCTAAACAATCCCAATGCCGCCCAAGACAGCGTTGAATATGACGAGGACGGAAATCCCATCCCCAAGCGCGAAACCGATCCCAAAAAGCCGGCGTATTATACCCAAGACCTTCCTTTGACCCCGGAAGCAATGGATTCCTCCAACGCCTTGGTCGTGGAAGCCCTGTACAACTGCGCACTTATCTATATGGAACAACTCAGCGACTATAAGCGTGCCAACGAGACGCTCAAAAAACTCATTCAGCGTTATCCAGAACACGACTTGGCCCTTTCCTCCATTTACCTGCTTTACCTCAATTATTCCAAAGCAGGAGACCAAACACAGGCGGATTATTACAAAAACATCATTCTCACACAATACGCCAATACGGATTACGCACGAATCATATCCGATCCGACCTACTATATGAGATTGGAAGAAAAGATGAAAGAAAACGAGCGCAAATACGACATTGCCTACGATTATTACAGCAATAAAAACTGGAAAAAGACCATTGAGATTGCCAATAGTGTCTTGCCTAATTGTACAGACGTGGTGCTGGCTTCCAAATTTGCCTACCTGCGTGCGGTCGCCGTTGGCCAAACAATGGGTGAAGACTCATTAAAACGCGCCCTTTCCAATGTCATCATCAACTTCCCGAATACCGAAGTGGAAACCCTGGCCCGCATCTACTTGTCCAACTTTGCCGAAGATGTCAACCGGACACTGGCACAAGCCGGCGACACAACAGCACAAAAGGCCTTGACCCAAGCCGCCAAAGACGCCGCCTCACCATTCGTGGACAAACCAGATGAAATTCACTACGTAGTGGTCATCCTCAATTCGAGTGCCGTAGCCATGCAAACGGTCAAGGACGAGATTGCCAATTTCAATCGTGAATTTTTCAGTCTCGAACAATTTAACATGAATAGCTTCTTCATCAATAAAACAGACCAAATGATAACAATTTCGAAGTTCAAGAACAAGTCTGTGGCGATGAATTACTATAATATTTTGATTAACAATCACGTTTTTGCCACCCATCTCAGTGCCAAGGACTTTGTGATTTATCCTATGTGCGCAAGCAATTATACCACATACTACAATATGAAAGACAAGCGGGATATGTATCCTGACTTTTTCAAAGATAATTACCTCAAAGACAAATAACAATAATAACATAAATTCTTTGTATTATGACAAAATTATACGAATCAGAAGAAGAAGTGAACCAAACTGTCAACGTTATTTCGGCAGGAACAATGATTACCGGAGACGTGGTATGTTCTGGCGATTTGAGAATTGATGGCAACATCAAGGGAACCGTTAAATCCAAAGCCAAAATCATCGTTGGCAAAAGCGGCATTATTGACGGTGACATCACCTCACGTTCCATTGAAATTGAAGGCAATGTCAAATCCAACATCAATGTCGTTGATTTATTGTCACTGAAATCGACAGCCAACCTGGTAGGTAACATTTGTGTTGGAAAAATAGCCATTGAACCAGGTGCCAACTTTGCCGGCAACTGCAAGATGCAAGGCGGTCCTAAGGCCGAAATGCAGGCAGCAGCTCCCGTCAATAATCCAACTAAAGCTCAATAATTGTCCAAGTGTCTTCATCTCCACGCAAAAAAGCCAAGCTTACCCGGTCGCTGAATCACTATGCACGATATTCCAACATGGCCTTTCAAATGTTGTTCATTATCGCCATTGGTGTTTTTGGAGGCCTCAAATTGGATGAAAAGTTGAACAGCAAGCCCATTTTCACCCTTGTCTGTTCCATAGCCGGATTAGCCGTGGCTTTTTACGTGGTTATCAAAGACGTATTGCGATCAACACCCAAGAATCATGACAAAAAAGATACCGATTAAGAAATTCTCCTTCCGACTGATTGTTTTCTCAGCCATCATAGCCGGCCTGTCTGTTGTGATGCAATTGGTGCTGCCGCAATATGCGAGTCCAGCATTACCCTTTATCGTACTCTTCTTTTTTGTGATTTCGCTTTTCACCTTGTACATCGTCCTACGTGACGACGTGGGGAAAACCGACAGGAAATTCGTATCTGGCTATATGCTGTCACGCATAGTGAAATTCTTTTCCTGCATTATCTTTATAGTCCTTTACCTTCTGTTGTGTCCTCCAAGCGACCGCATACGTTTTGTGGCTGCATTCCTTATCATATATTTTGCCT
>JAKSMH010000155.1 GCA_024400715.1 Bacteroidales bacterium
GTGGACTTCCATTAAAATGGAATATTAATTATAGCAATGAGAATCAACTATCTGCTATTAATGATGATATGAATAATCACAATATATAGGTATAATCGTTATGTTAGTCCGCCAATCCAAAAACACATTCATACGCTTCATTGATGAAAGCGTGCATATCATGAATCAGGTTACGTTCCAGGACCGCATCTACGATGATGCCGGAACGGATTTCCTGAAAGAAATCAACCGCCAACCGCAGGATGTGGAAGAAATCGTCAGCCGACTGCACAAGATGTATGGCGAGAGCGTGTCTCGTGAAGAGCTTCACAACGACTTCATGGAGTTCATCACCGATTTGGCGAATCATCATTTTCTCGTTTTGGGAGAAACAGAAGCAGAACTTGCCGCCAACGACATTGAGTTCTCCTATAAAATGAAGAACCTCAAAACCGAAACAGATGACTTTTCGCAAGAAACCAAGCAGGTGGTGGAAGAAAACACCCGTGATTTGATGTGGGAGACCAGTCAGCGCAAACCTCGCCTCAATTCCATTCAGTTCGAGTTGACCAGCCGCTGTAACGAGCGCTGCATCCATTGCTACATTCCCAACGGCAAGAAGCACCACGGCTTTGACATGGCTACCGAAAAAGTGCTCTCTATTATTGATGAGTTTGCTGAAATGGGCGGTATGCACGTTACTCTTTCGGGCGGCGAGGTCTTTATGCATAAAGACATAATTAAAATCATCCAATATTGCCGTGAAAAGGATATGCGCATTTCTATTCTCAGCAACCTCATCGCACTCAAAGACGAGCAGATTCCTTATATCAAGGAGGCAAATATTTCGCTGTTGCAGACTTCTTTGTACAGTATGGATCCCGCCATTCACGACGCCATCACCACGGTGCCCGGCTCGCAGGTCAAAACCAAAGCCGCATTGGAAAAACTCATCGCTGCCGACATCCCCGTGCAGATTTCTTGCCCTTCCATGAAAATCAACTATAAAGGTTACGTGGATGTGCTGAAATATGCCCAATCGAAACGCATCAAGGCCTACACCGACTATATGATCAAGGCGCAGGCAGACTTCGACACCAGCAATTTGGCTAACCGTCCGTCATTGGAAGAAACCGAAGAACTGCTTCGTGACATCATCGAGCACGACATCGACTATAAAACCCTTACATTGGAGAAGATGGCGAAAAGCGAGGAACAACGTATTGACCCGGAGAAGTTTGCCAAACAGCCGCTCTGCAGTGTCGGCATCAACGATTTCTGCGTCACTGCCAATGGCGATGTCTATCCTTGTTCCGGTTGGCAGGCGATGATTTGCGGCCATGTCTATACACCGGCGTTGCACGAAATTTGTGACAACTCTCCCCAGTTTGCCGAGTTGCGAAAAATCACACAGGCATCTTTCCCGAAATGTCTGAAATGCGAAGCAAGAGATTATTGCCACATTTGTCTTGTACAAAACTACAATGAAAGCAATGGAGACATGTTCAACATCAATCCATACTTTTGCGAAGTTGCCTTCTTGAACAAACGTTTGGTGGAAGAATACAAAGAAAAACTGAAGAATGGAAATCATTGACAGCCATCTGCATATCGGAAACATTTCCGACACGGGAATTGTAACAGCCAACGAAGTCAGAAGTCATTTGACCGCTATGGGTGTTGCAAATGGTCTGGTCATGCCTATAGCAATGCGTGGCGGCAACGATGATTGGGAAACACATAGAACGCTGTATCAAGAAGCTATTGCTGTCGGATTTGATGTGGCATTATATGTCAACACCCAAATGTTGGCGCAATCAGAAAACTTAGCCAAATTCTGGATTTTTCCATTTAAAGCGCTGAAGATTCATCCCGATGCGGTTGACTTTTCCACTCAACGGATAGAGCAGGTTTGTTCCATTGCAGAAAAGAACAAGTTACCATTGATGATTCATACAGGAGCGGATGAATCTTGTCGTTGTGAACGATTCCGTCCATTCATTCAGAATCATCCGAAATTAACTTTTGTGCTTTGCCACGCACGTCCATCGGAAGAGGCTTTTCCAATGATGCGCGAATTTCCGAATCTTTTGATTGATACGGCATTCTTGCCCTTCAAAGAACTGGCATCCAATATTTCGGAGGAAATTGAAGACAGAATCATGTTTGGTTCGGACTTTCCCGTAAACCGATGGTTTCCGCATCTGGGTGATGAGGTTCAATGGTATCAGAAACAGATTTCAGACATTCAAGACAAACTTTCTGAAAAAAAAGCGAAGAAAATTCTATACGAAAATTTCAAGCAATTATATAAAGGCAACTGCAAATGAAAAAAAGACTAACCTAAATTAACAATGTTAAACCGCATTATTTAACAAGACATAAATTGAATTACCATCCTTTCAACATTTTATCAACCATAAACAAGTAAATACCATTATATTATGAGCACAACCGTAATTGTTTTAATCATCGCCGGCACACTTTTGGTGATACTAATTGGAATGTATTTTTCTTACAACAACAAAGAAATCGCCCTACGCAAAGAGAGCAATGCCCAACAAGGTAAAATTGAAAGTGTCCACGATACGATGTGGAAAATTATCAATCAAAAAGCTCAAATAAGCGAAAAATACAAAGAAGCCTTTGAGAAAATTTATCCCGATTTAATTCGTGGACGATATTCAAATGATCAGGCCAGTATGGTGAAATGGATTCAGGAACAAAATCCGAATTTTGACACTTCTCTATATTTGGATTTAAATCAGTCAATTGAAGTACAACGCACATGCTTTAGCAACGCACAGCAACGGATGCTGGACATCCTTCGTGAACGAGAGACACTTATCGAATCACTTCCCGCAAAATTTTTTATCTCCAATAAAAATAAAATAGAATACATTGTCATTTCATCTACGAAAACTCAAAGTATTATGAACAGTCATATTGATGATGATATTGAATTATAAAGTTTAATGTATGAAAACTGTCTCTTTTATATTGCCATTTATTTTTGCCTTGGTTTTTATGGTGACGACTGATTATGAAGCATTGTGGTGGGTTTACCTGATAATGCTCGTCGTTACAGAGTTGATATTATTGATTCTATGTTCAATTATGAAAGATTCAACAGGAAGAGAATTTATTAGCGGTTACATAATTAGTGTCGTCCACTATAATGCCTGGGTAGAAAAAGTACAAAAGACAAAAACGGAATACGACAAAAATGGAAATTCTCACACTGTAACATATTATGAATATGTTGAACACCCAGAATATTGGTCTGCTTGGTTTAACACAAATAACAAATTGCACATTTCCGAATATTTTTTCTATGAAATATGTCAATTATTTGGAACTCACGTATATTCGTTTAACACCAATTATGCCAATTGTGTGTCAGGCGGCGGCGGTCAGGCATGTGATTGGGATGGTGACGAATGGCATACAAAAACAGCAACATTTTCACAAGGATATAAAAACCCCATTCTAAATTCAAATTCTATTTTCAAATTTAGAGAAATTTCCGAAAAAGAAGCTTTAGAGAATGAATTATTTGAGTATCCCCTTATTTCCGAATCTCAAGAACAGGATGTTGTCTGCTGTCAGAAAGATTTAGCGGAAAGTGTGTTTGATGAAATTTCGCATAATCAAAGTGAAATTCAAACTACTTTCCAACACTTAAACGCTTTTTGTGGAAAAAGCAACCAAATACATGTGTTTGTGTTGATTTTTGATGCACAAAAATATGATGTTGAAATTGCTGAAATGCAAAGGTCTTATTGGCATGGCGGGAATAAAAATGAATTTACAGTGTGCCTTGGCGTTGAAGAAAAGGTTGTAAAATGGTGTCATGCTTTTAGTTGGATGGACGCTCCCACTTTAGGAGTATCCACAAAACAGTATTTTCTAAAAAAACCAAAATTAGACTTGATTGTTTTTGCCGATTGGCTTCGTAATAATCTCGACAAGTGGAAACGAAAAGAATTCAAGGATTTTGAATATTTAGGAAACAATTTATCCAAAGAAAACAAAAAAACAATGCTAATAACGTCAATTATCCTGTGTCTTATCAGTGTCGGTCTCACGGTATTAATCAATGTGATCCGTCTTCACGCCTCTGTGTATCCGTATCCTGTTTAGTCACCTTGTTTGTAAAAGCTCACAATATTAATCAATGTAATCCGTCTTTATTCCTAAATTTCAAGATAAATCATGCAAAACACAAATTCAATATTAAGAAATAAAACAACACCGCTAACGAACATGGATTCAGCAGTGTCAAGTGCATCAATTTCGTTGAACATTGTCTTAAAAACAAATATATAAATGTAAAAAAGTTAATGCGCATAACATATCACAAAGCATAATAATAACCATTAAAAAAAAAATCATGTCAGAATTTTACAAAAATTTCAATCTGCCACAAGTAGAAGAATATGATGGAATGGTAGCTTACCAAAGCAGGGATAAGTACAAGAAAATCTACACAGAAACAAATGCTCAATGCAAACTGAGACTTTTATGCCTTAAAAATAGAGAAACAGGTGAACAGAGT
>JAKSMH010000156.1 GCA_024400715.1 Bacteroidales bacterium
ATATCGGGTTCTTTTTCTTCGCTCAGGTCGATACATTTAGCGTAGCAACCGCCTTCGAAGTTGAACACGCCGTTTTCGTCCCAACCGTGTTCATCGTCACCGATTAAAGCACGATTTGGATCGGTGGAAAGGGTGGTTTTACCCGTGCCGGAAAGGCCGAAGAAAATGGCGGTGTCGCCTTTTTTGCCTTGGTTGGCAGAACAATGCATGGCAGCCATTCCGCGCAAAGGAAGGAAGTAGTTCATCACGGAGAAGATACCTTTCTTCATTTCGCCGCCGTACCAAGTGCCGCCAATTAAAGCCATACGTTCGGTCAAGTTGAAGGCCACGTAATTTTCGCTGTGCAGACCTTGTTCTTTCCAATTGGGGTTGGTGGTCTTGCAGCTGTTCAAAACAACGAAATCAGGTTCAAAACCTACTAATTCTTCTTCCGTAGGACGGATGAACATATTTTTAACGAAATGGGCCTGCCAAGCAACTTCGGTGACGAAGCGGATTTTCAAGCGTGAATTTTCGTTGGCGCCGCAGTAACCATCTGTCACATAAATGTTTTTGTTGCTTAATTGCTTTTGGCTCAATTTCTTGAGGTGTTCCCAAATTTCGTGGTTGATAGGTTTGTTGTCAGAACCTTTTTTGCCTTCTGCGGCCCACCAAATGTTGTTACGGGTTTCATCGTCCATGACAATGTATTTGTCTTTAGGTGAGCGGCCGGTGAAAACGCCGGTATCAACTGATAACGCACCGCTTTTGGTTTTGTAGGCCTTGTCGAAACCTGTCAAGGAAGGGTCGCTTTCGTGCTTGTACAATTCGTCGTATGACAAATTGTGGTAAATGGTTTGAGGGTTGGAGATGCCGATTTTGGCTAATTGTTCCAATAATTTTTCCATAGATGTATTTTTTAATTAATTGATTATCAATGTGTTAATGTTCAAATGTAATACTTTAAGTATATTGCAAATGTAATAAATAAATTTGGATTAATTTCTACTGGTGAATAAATGTCGTAGGTTTTGATTTTTTATATTTAAAGATATACTCGTTAATGTCAAAAATTCTCAAAAAACTTCCAAATTTCGGAGCAATAAAAATTTCGGCAAAAACCACCACGATCAAAAAGTGAACATTTTTGTGCGAAAAGTCATCAAAAAAGTATCAAAAGTTCATTTATAACATCTTGAATAATAATTGATTAGCTATTGCATTTTTGCGGTGTACGCAGTATCTTTGCCTTCCGAATTCTTAAAATCAACCTACTATGACGACAGAAAAAGAAAGCAAACCGACTCTTGCAACTACCGAACATTCTTCGGGACAACTTGGCAACGGCATTTTCCAGCTGCTGACATCAGACTTTACCTTCAAGAAGGTATTCGGGATGGACAACCCTGGGAATTTCCTCCTCGACTTCCTGAACTGCGCCCTGGGAGCATACGTCGGTACCATCACCGAAATACAGTACCTGCCTACGGAATTGATGGGGATTGTCCCCGCACAACGCGGCGTGGTATTCGACATCTATTGTAGGAACCAGAACGACGACCGCTTCCTCATAGAGATGCAACGTGCGCCGCAACAGGATTTTGTCGAGAGGACCTTCCTCAACATGAGCAGGGCCATCAGTAATGCCAGCCGAAAGGGCAGCGACCACAAAATCAAGGCATTCTACTCGTTGAATATCCTGGATTTCAAACTGCCTGCATTCAATAATGACACAAAGGTGTTTCACGCCTGCTTCGTAAAAAACGAGGATAATGAAATTTTATCTCCGAAGGTGGCGTTTTTTTACATTAATTTGTGTAATTTTGCAAACTGGCAGTCCGGCTTATCCGAAAGGTTTAGGAACTGGCTCTTTATGTTTACGAATATGCACAAGCTCACCGAGGAGGACTACAAGAGGCAGGAATCCTATTTCAAGAAACTGCTGGACGACTGCCGTATCAACAACCTAACAGAAGTGGAAATGAGAGAGTACGAAAAAAGCATTACGGAAAGCGAGGCGGTGAAGGCCTCCCTGAAATACGTGGAAGAACTCGCCTACCAAAGAGGAATCGCCGAAGGAGAGGCTAAAGGAGAGGCTAAAGGAGAAGCAAAAGGAGAGGCAAATGCTAAACTTGCCATAGCAAGTTTACTACTTGCACAAGGCGTATCCCTTGAAATCATTACCAATACAACAGGTCTCACAGCGAAAGAGATTGGCATTGAAGAATGATTTTTGGGTTCAGCCGAAGCAAATGTCGGAATCTCTTTACAAGAGTTAAAGGGATAATTCCGTAAAATTATTGATAATAATCTGTGAAATAATAAATTATGTAGGAATTTCAAATTCTTGTATATACTAAGAAAAAATTTATGTAAGTTTGCATCGTTAAACAATTTAAAAGTAATGAGTGAAGAAGTATGTCACAATATGACGGTTGAACAAATGAGTTTTGCTGTATTTTGCATTGGAGCAGTGGCAGATCGTTTGGGTATGCGTGAAGAATATATTTTTAATTTGTTTGAAAAGACTGGTGTCCTAAAAAATTATATCATTGATTTGTACGATGTCTTGCATACGCAAAGTCAGGAATATATAGTAGATGATATTATTGATTATATGAAGATAAAAGGAATTATAGAATGATAGTTTACCATGGTTCGTATTGTATTATCGAACGTCCCGATGTTTCCTTTTCCAGAGAGAAATTAGATTTTGGAAAGGTTTTTTACGTAACAACTATCCTAAAACAGGCTGAGCGTTGGTGCGAAAAATTCTTACGTAAAGGTTTGACAGCTTATATTAATGTGTATGACTTTAATGAATCCATTCTGAATAATGCCGAAATAAAGGTGAAAAAATTTGACAAGTATGATTCAGAATGGCTTGACTATGTTGCGGAATGCAGAAAGGGCAATGTCGCTTATCATCAATATGATATTGTGATAGGAGGTGTGGCCAATGACCAAATATTTGCCACTATCGATGCGTATTTTGCTGGCTATATGAATAAGGAAGTGGCGTTAGAAAAATTGAAATATGAGAAACCGAATCAGCAAATTTGCTTTTTGAACCAATTATTGTTGAATCAGTGCATTTCTTTTATAAAGGCAGAAAAACAATAGAAAGTATGGATGCAGTTGCGATATTAAAACAAATGAAATATGCCAGAATTATTAAGGCGTACGCAGAACAGTTCGGAGTATCATACTTTGCGTCAATGAAGTTGTTTTATAATTCAATGACGTTTCAATTGCTTGAGGATGGTATTGCAGATTTACATTGCCGCAGCGACCTTTACTTGGTTGATGAATTACGATTGGAAGAAGTGAAGAAACAAAAATTGCTTAGTATATGATTTATCCTTGTTAAGCGTGGAATCGTATATTGTTGTAACAATTTGTTGTTTATAGTTACTTGCCCGCATTGAAGGGATTAGAATCGGATTTTGTTATGCTCAAAAAAACGGGGACTGAATTCAGTCCCCGTTTCGGAAAATATTGTAGGAAAAAAATTATTTTGCCAAAGCAGCCACGGCGATGGAGTATAATTTGGTTTTGGTTGAGTCGCCGCGAGATGACAAAACGCAGGGAACTTTTGCTCCCATAACAAAAGCGGCAATTTCAGAATGGTTGAATTTGGTGCAGCATTTGTAGAACACGTTGGCACTTTCGATGTTGGGGAACAAGAGACAGTCGGCATCACCGGCCACTTCACCAGCCATTTTCTTGATTTGGGCAGCTTCCTTGTCGATAGCCAAGTCTAATGAGAGAGGTCCGTCGATAACGGCACCGGCGATTTGTCCTCTTTCTGCCATTTTTGCCAATAAGGCGGCGTCAACGCAGGCCTGCATACCTACAGACATTTGTTCGGTGGCGGCCAAGATGGCAACTTTAGGTTTGGTAATTTCCAAAGATTTGGCAGTGCTGATCAATGACTGAAGAATTTTTTGCTTTTGTTTGAAGTCAGGTGCCGGAATGATGGCGCAGTCGCTGACGCAAAGCAGTTTGTGATATTGAGGATTTTCAATAACCGCCATGTGCAGCAGTGTGGCATTGGCAGGGCAAAGTCCGCGTTCCTTGTTCAAGATGGCACGCATATACTTGTCAGTAGGAAGCAAGCCTTTCATCAAGATTTCACCTTCACCGGCATTGATCAAATCGCAAGCTTTGGCAGCTGCCTTGGTGTCAACACTTTCGTGAACGATTTTGAAATCGTTGATGTTGATGTTCAATTTTTGGCAAACTTCTTTGATGGTGTTTTCGTCGCCTACCAAGGTGGCGTCAACAATCCCTAATTCAACGGCACGGTGTACGGCGTCGATGGTGTGTTCGTCGTTGGCGTATGCTGCGACTAATCTCTTTTTTGGTTTAGATTTAACCAATTCAATAACCTGATCTAATTTCGTAATGTTCATAGTATTAATATTTTTTGAAGTTTTCAAATTGAATGTGCAAAATTACAAAAATTTTTGTATTTTTGCACCGCAAAACAAAGCCACTTTAGCTCAGTTGGTAGAGCGACGCATTCGTAATGCGTAGGTCGCG
>JAKSMH010000157.1 GCA_024400715.1 Bacteroidales bacterium
TGTATGTTTTTGAAAGGTATGCCGCCAGCGTTAACTGTCATCGAGGCACCTTCCTGCTCGGATGTCCCAGTCTCGCCCCATTCTAAGTTTTTGTACTTGCTGGCTGTATGTTTGGGGATTTTTCTTCCGCTAATCGTGGCGGAGTTTGTGGATTATATGAAGAGTGAACGGTAAACGTGGGGGAGGTATTATTCCTCCCCTTCATCAAAACCAACTATTAGAACCTATTCAGTCCTAATAGTTGCTGTTTCCGTGTTTCGGGGCGATGATCCGTGTGACGTAATTGTTATTTCTGCTGTTGCACGATATAAGTGCAAATGTCGCCCACCGTGGTAAAGGGTTCTGGATTGTCAAAGCGAATGTTGAATTTGTCTTCTATCGCCAAGGCCATCATGAGCATAGACAATGAGTTGAGACCCAAGTCGTTGACCAGGTTGGTGTTGAGGTCAACATTGGATAAGTCGGCTTTGGGGTTGATGTTGTGCATGATTTCTTTCAACCCGTCAATGCATTCTTCTGCTTTCATATTGGTAAATGTTTAGTTTTGATTACGTGAAACCTTCATACTTCCCGTGCGCTTGAAGTCGTTTTGGCGAACGTGAATTTGTGCGATTTGGTGCGTGCTGGGCAAGGTCTTGTTGATGTCTGCCACCAGTTGGTGCATGGCTTTTTCCACTTCTTCCCAATTTTGGCTTGACATAAAGTCTGGCTGAGGAAGAATGTCGATGGCGATGCAGGGAATGTCGTTGACTTTGTCCTCGAAAACCAAACAGTCCTTCACGCGTGCGTCTTTGTAAAATAGTTCTTCGATATTTTCCGGTGACACATTTTCTCCATTAGCGAGGATGATGAGGTTCTTTATGCGGCCGACAATGTAAACAAATCCATCCTCGTCAATCCTGGCGAGGTCGCCGGTCTTCAGCCATCCGTCTTCCGTTAGGGCCGCCTTTGTCGCGGCTTCGTCTTTATAATAGCCCAACATAAGGTTGTCTCCTCTGAACCACAATTCCCCATCAACAATCTTTGCTTCCTGGCCCGTGTATAATTTTCCTACAGAAGTAGGATGAGTGTCAACATCGATATTGCCTGTGGTCAGATTGGCACCTTCGGTCATGCCGTAACCACCCAGAAGTTTGACGCCTAATTTCTCGAATTCGGCAATTTGTCTCGGCGGTACATTGGCAGCCCCCGCAATGATGGTGCGTAGTTCGCCTCCGAGGAATTTTTCGCCATACATACGAATAAGTCCCAGTAGGATCTCGCAGATTCCGGGTACCAAGACCAGACAGGTGGGGCGCATTTTGGGAAGATTCTGTATGCCGGCCTTCATATCCTCGCAACTGTAGATTAACGAACCTGTGTGCAAGACAGATAAAGTGCCACGAATCATGCCGAACACGTGGCTGAGGGGTAAAAACGCAATGTACCGCTGGCACCCCAACACTTTGCCGGGCATGAAGCAGCCGTTGTAGGCACCGCGCATCAGGGCTCTGTGTGGCAGAACAACCCCTTTGGGAGCTCCCGTCGTGCCGCCGGTGAAGAAAATGGCGGCCGGTTCTTCTTTGTCAACTGAAACCACCGGAGCTTCGTCCTGTCCCATAATTTCCACACTTGCTTTGGGACAGGGTGCGTTGGCGCATACTTTCTCAAATACACTTCCGTAAAATAAATAGTCGATGTCGAATTTCTGCGTGCAGCCGATGATGGCGGCTTCAGGTAGCGCGTTGGGCAGCATAATGGCTACATTCCCTGAAGTGGTGATGGCCAAAAACATCTCTATGGCATTGATGCTGTTGCGATCCATAACCGCTATGTGAGACCCTCGCTTTAATTTGAGGGAGTTGATGTAGTCGCGGCGAAGTGCTATGCGATGGCACATCTCTTCATAATTATAGGTCTTTTCTAAATCAGCTAATGCTGGATTTTTTCCGAAATTTTTCCGAATCCATTCCACAAATTCTGAAAGTGTGGGGATGTAATTCAACTTTTCTCTTTCCTCTGCGGGAATTGAATCATAAAAATAATCAGCCATAATTAAGATATTTTAAGTTTTGCAAAATATTGTAAATCAAATAATTGTTCTTATTATCAATTCTTAAATTTAGATTGCAAATATACGAAAATTATAATAAATTCATGATTATGTGGAAATTTTGTCGTATGTATATTGACTTTTTGTATTTTTGCGAGGGAAACGTCGTCTTTTTCCTTTGTTTGAAAAAATTTGAAAGTTTGTATATAATATGAAAGTAGTTACCGTAAAAAATCGCAAGCAATTGAGGCAGTTTATCACTTTCCCGGAAACCTTGTACCAAAAGAGTGAAAACTGGGTTCCACCTATGCATTTTGACGAAATCAACTCGCTGACCGATAAGAATCCCGCGTTTGACTTTTGCGAATCGGAATATTATATGGTGGTGGATGACGATGGAAAGGTGCTGGGTAGGGTGGCTGCCATTATGAATCATCATGCCAATCAGAAATGGAATGAAAAAATAGCTCGTTTTGGATGGATTGACTTTGTGGAAGACAAAGAAGTGCTTCGGTTGCTAATGGATGCGGTGACACAATGGGCTTTGGCGCGCGGTGCCACCTGCTTGAAAGGACCGTTGGGCTTTACCGATATGGACAAAGAGGGACTTTTGGTCGAAGGATTTGAAAATTTGGCCCCGATAACCTGTATCTATAATTTTCCGTATTATGGGCCGATGTTGGAGGAATTGGGCTTCAGCAAAGATGTGGACTGGACGCAACGTGTGTTGGAGGTGCCGGAGGAAGTTCCGCCTATGATGCAGAATGTGGCTTTAATTCAACAAAGATTCAAACTGAAGATTTTCTATCCTCGCAACAATAAGGATTTGCGAGAAAAAGGTCTTCAGACATTCCACGTCCTGAATGATTCTTTCGCACCCTTGTATGAGTTTACGAAATTGACCGACAAACAGATCAATTGTTACCTGGACCAATATCTTCCATTGGTTAATAAGGATTTTCTTTGTCTGATTTTGAATGAGAATGACGAGGTGGTAGGATTCTGTATGTGTATTCCGTTTTTGGCAAAAGCTTTTCAGCAGGCCAAGGGCAAATTATTCCCCTTTGGCTTTATCCCAATTTTGAAATCTATGAAGCATAACGATACGCTGGAAGCCCTGATGATTGGTGTTTTGCCCGAATATCAAGGAAAAGGGGTGAGCGTTTTGATCTTCAAGTATATGCTGGAAAACTGCAAAAAATACGGTATTAAAAAACTGCTGATGAACTTTGTCGTTCACCCGTATATGCGTCGTAGAAGTTATACGAAACAGTTATAGTTGTTGCAGAAAATTTCCTGTCTTATTCTCCGAGGACTGACTGATAGTCTTTTTCTGCTTCGGTGGCGTGGTTGTAGTACAAATCGGCCTTGAGTTCGTCGAGGTTGGAGGCACCACAGACCACGGTGGCCACGCAGGGTTTGGACAAAGCGTAACTCAGACATTGGGTTGGGGTGAGTGCTTTCTTGAGTGGCGATTTTTCGGCGTCAAGGAGTCGGCCGCCGCCGCTGCCAAAAGCTTTCATCACGGTAATGGCAATGTTGTGCTGTGCGCAATAGTCGTAAAGTTCAACGCGTACGGGGTCGATACTGGCTGGCATATTTTCAAAGCTGGCTTCATCCCACGGGTTAATGCCGGAAGGAAGTAGGTCGAAAGCGGGATTCATACTGAACATAATGACTTCCACCAAACCGCTTTTGGCAGCTTCGAGTGCCACTTCGGCATTGTGACTGCTTAAGCCGATGTGTTGGATTTTTCCTTCTTCTTTGAGTTGCTTAACATAGTCTAAGAACGGACTGTTGACGATTTCTTCCCATTCTTCGTGCGAGTCGGCAATGTGAATCATACCCACTTCAATGTGGTCGGTTCCCAATAAGCCGAGCAAATCGTTAAAGCCCTGCTTTGTCTTTTCCACGTCGCGGGTGCGTTCGTATTGTTCGCCATTCCAGTAGGAGCCGATGTGTCCCTGGATAATCATTTGGTCGCGTCGGCCTTGAAGGGCGTAGCCGATGTTGCCGCGAACGGTCGGGTTGGCATCGTAAATGTCGATGTAGTTGACGCCGCTATCCAATGCCAAAGCCATAAATTCGCGGGATTGGGCCGTGTCCATTTTGCCGAATGCGCCGCAACCGATGCCGATAACTCCGACTTGAAGGTTTGTTGAGCCCAAGGTGCGAAATTCCATACTTGTGGCGGGAGCTTCTGCCGTTTTCACTTCGTTAGACTTGTTGTGACAAGCGCAGCATAGGAGCGTGACGGCTCCCAGAATCATTGCTAAATTTCTGATTTTCATAAATACAAGTTTTAAATGTAAATTTTTATCTGTTTTGTTTGTTGTGTTACTATATGTTGATTGACATCGATTTTGCAAAAATAAAATTTTTTTTGAGAATATTGTTATGAGTATTTATCTTTAGCTTATAATATTTTTTAGGGCGGCCCGGCTCGCTGACGCTCGCCGTCGCGCTTTCCGCTTTACTCC
>JAKSMH010000158.1 GCA_024400715.1 Bacteroidales bacterium
TAACATTAGTTGTTAGGTGTGTTTAGTGGTGTTGCGGTGTTTGCGGGCGATGCTTCAGCTGGTCTTGCGTTTACATTGCCCTTGATGGTTAACACGACACGATTGTTCGTCGCATTAGATTCAACAGTGATACTTTTGTTGATGGCTCCCAGTCTGCCAGTGTTGTATTTAACCTTAATGCTGGCTTTTTTTCCGGGGGCAATAGGATCGTGTGGCCATTCGGGAACGGTGCAGCCGCAACTTGAACGGCAATTCGTTAAAATCAAATCGGCTCTTCCTGTGTTCTTGAAGCGAAATTCACATTCTCCATTGTCATTTTGAAGAATCTGACCATAGTCGTGAACCAATGTTTCAAAAGTGATTTCGGGTTCTTTTACTTTTTGGGGCTTTCCTGCCTCGTCCTGTGCCGATAAGGTCAGCGCAAATACCATTTCGATGGCAATACTTAAAATCTTTTTCATTGTTTTTTGTTTTTAATTGTCAAAACTAATGTTTATAGACTATTGTTTTTGTTGAAAGGTTAATCGATAAAATGCTGTACGGCCAGTTGATATCCCTGTAAGCCAAAACCACTAATAAAACCAATACATCGCGAGGATATCATCGAAGTCTTGCGGTACATTTCCCTTCCGAAAAGATTGGAAATGTGGACTTCCACCACCGGCGTGTTGATAGAACCAATGGCATCGGCAAGGACGATAGCCGTGTGGGTGTATGCACCGGGGTTGAAGATGATGCCGTCGTACCCGTCAAAACGTCGTAGGGCGGCCACCAGTTCGGCAAGATTGTCAGATTGGAAATAAGCCAATTCCGTCGTTGGAAATTTCTTCTGTAACTCTGAAAAATAATCCTCAAACGAGGTTGAACCGTAAATGTCAACTTCTCGTGTCCCTAATCGTCCCAGGTTTACACCGTTGATGATGGCCAGTTTCATATCCTTTGCGTTAATATTACTTTTTTTATTCATAAACCACAATGAAAACGTCTTCGTCCGTTTTCTGCATATTCAGCTTCTCTCGTCCATATTGTTCCAATTTGCTGGAATCGCTCTTCAACTGGTCGTATGAATAATTGTTCTCAATTTTATTCTTGGTCTCGGTAATACTTTTTTCCAGGTTGTCGATTTTTCTGTCTAATTCTTTGTGTTTTAATAGATTGCTGTCTGAAATAAAGATGATGTAAAGCAAAAACAACAAGGTCGTCGTTCCGAAAAGGATGAGTTTGAATTTTTTGCTCTGAAAGAATTCTTTATTGACTTGCATCTTGCAATGAATTAGCGGGCGTAATTGACAGATCTGGTTTCACGAATGACGGTAATCTTGATTTGGCCAGGATAAGTCATTTCGTTTTGGATTTTCTTTGACAGGTCGAAGGACAATTGGTTGGCTTGTTCGTCGCTGACCTTTTCGGCACCGACGATAACGCGCAATTCTCGACCGGCCTGGATGGCGAAGGTCTTGACAACGCCGGGGTAGGTGAGTGCCAAGTTTTCCAAGTCATTCAATCGTTTGATATAGGCTTCAACCACTTCGCGGCGTGCTCCAGGACGGGCACCTGAAATGGCGTCGCAGACCTGTACCAACGGAGCAATGAGGTTGTCCATCTCCATCTCGTCGTGGTGTGCGCCAATGGCGTTGACCACTTCCGGACGTTCCTTGTATTGTTCAGCCAATTGAGCTCCGTAGATGGCGTGGGGAACTTCCAATTCAGTATCGGAAACTTTGCCGATATCGTGCAATAAACCGGCGCGTTTGGCTAATTTGGGGGTCAATCCGAGTTCGGCTGCCATCGTGGCACACAAGTTGGCCACTTCTTTGGCGTGCTGCAAAAGGTTCTGTCCGTAAGAAGAACGATAACGCATTTTACCCACCATACGCATAAGGTCGTGATGGATGTTGTGAATGCCCAAGTCTATGCAGGTGCGTTTTCCGATTTCGGCAATTTCTTGTTCAATTTGCTTTTTCGTCTTGGCTACCACTTCCTCGATTCTCGCGGGGTGAATACGACCGTCGGTGACTAATTTCTGCAAGGATTGGCGTGCGATTTCGCGGCGAATGGGGTCAAAACTAGAAAGCAGGATCGCGTCTGGTGAATCGTCAATGATGACGTCAACGCCCGTGAGGTTTTCCAGGGTTCTGATGTTACGTCCTTCACGACCAATGATGCGGCCCTTGATTTCGTCGTTTTCAATATTGAAGACGGAAACGGCGTTTTCAATGGCCGCTTCAACGCCAACACGCTGTATTGATTTGATAATCACCTTCTTGGCTTCGTTGTTGGCTGTCGCTTTGGCTTCGTCAACGATGTCTTTAATCAGTACCATTGCGTCGGCCTTGGCTTCTTCTTCCATAAGGGAGATGAGCTGCTCTTTGGCCTGTTCGCTTGTTAATTCGGCAATAGATTCAAGTTTCTGCTTCTGAATGGCTGTTTGTTTGTCTAATTCGGCTTGCTTCTGTGCGGTGGCCTCCAACTGTTTTTTGAGGTTTTCTTTGGTGGCGTTGTTCTCGTTGAGCTTTTTGTTGGCTTCTTCCAACTTCTGGTTCAACGTGTTTTCTTTTTGCTTGATTCTATTTTCAGCCGCGCTAATCTGTTGGTTTTTTTCGTTGACGGCTTTTTCGTGTTCACTTTTAAGCTGTAAGAATTTTTCCTTGGCTTGCAGTATCTTTTCCTTTTTCAGCAATTCTGCGTCTTCTTCTGCTTTTTTTAATATTTCTTTGCTGCTTTTAGTGATAGAGTTTTTGAGAATGGTATATGCGAGGAATATGCCGAGGCCTGCCCCCACAATAATACCAATGATAATCCATAGTGCTGTCATAAATTATTATTTTTGTTTTGATATTATTTTGATAAGTTATTGATATTAATCATGTTATATGTAAAAAATCCCGCACAGTCCATAGGGTTTCATTAAACTCCTATGTTAATAAAGATGAAGGAGTCGTCATATCGCAAAATTCCACCGGACACCGAAGCGTCCCCTTGCGGGTGAGGCCTTTTTTTAATATGCCGAACCGTGCCTTCGTTTGTTTTGTGTTGAGTTTAACAAACGTTATTGACTTGTGCGGGTATGGGTTATTCAAAGAACGTGTCTAATCAATGTCCAATGTGTCAGCAAGCGTTTTCAATGCTTCCATTTTTGGAATTAAATCCTCTTCGTATTCATTGAGTCTTTCTTCTGTATCTATCTGTTTTACTGTGTATTCTATGAGTATTTTAGAAAGTAAATCCTGATGATCGATATAGTTAAACCGCTTGGCAAAATTTAGAAAACTTTCATTGATTCTTTTCTCGGCTTCACGATAGTAATATTCCCATTCCTTCTTGATGACAACATTGATTTTCCGTTGCGCAATTTCCAGCTGTATTTTTATCTTGTCGTCTTCCATCGCTAACTATTGAGAAGTCCTATACAATTATCTATTTCCCGCACCAATTCAGTGATTTTTCTTTTGGTTTCAGTTTTATCTTCTTTTTTTATAATGGTTTGTGTTATTGTCATTAATTTTATTTTCTCGTCAAGTGCTTGGACTTGTTTCTGAAGTTGTTGGTTGAGTTGCTTGAGTTCTTCGTTTTCTTCTTGTAACTTCTTGTTTTCCAGTCTGGTATCCTTTAAACGCTGTTGCGCTTGCTTTACCTTGTATTCAATGTCGTTATATAGCGTATTAAAAGAAGCCATTCTTGTGTTTATAGATTTTGCAAAAATACGAATTTTTTTTGGATTAATTCATACCTCTTGATTTTTTAATTCTTTCGTAGGCTTCATTGAGTCTGGCGAATTTTTCCTCAGCGGCCTTTCTCACTTCTTCTCCCAAATGGCTGACTTTATCGGGATGGTGCTTCATTGCGGCTTTTCGATAGGCCTTCTTCACTTCGTCATCACTGGCGTCAGGAGAAATTTCCAAAATTTTGTAGTCTTTGTCTAAATTGCTATAATTGTTTGAACTATAGCTGTTTGAATTGCTGTATCCACTCGAATACCCGCTGTTGTAGTTGTAGTATCCACTTTGACTTCCATATCCCAGGAACATCGATTTGAGCGATTCAAAGTCCATCGCCGAAATGCCCATCCATGATGCAATCATCTGGATGGCGTTCAGTTCGTTGTTGTCAATATTGCCGTCGGATTGGGCAAGCCCGAACAGGAATTGAAGAATAAGCAGTCGCTCTTGTATCGAGGTGCCTTGCCTTAATTTGTTGCAAAGTGATTGTGTGTCAATCTCTTCGTTGAGATAGTCTCGTAATTTTAAAATGGCGTCTTGCGCTTTCTTGGTGCCTAAATTTTGGACGAGATAGTCTTTGACGAAATTGAGTTCTGACTTGAGAAAGTGGTTGTCGGCTTTGATGACGACGGCGGTAAGCTGCATCAAAGTGTCCACGAAGTTGTCTTGGGACAATTTCCTTCCACCGGAAAAAGTGTTGAAGGCAAAGCTGCGGTGTCTTCCGTTGATGAGGTTGTTGACAATCGAATTAAAATCATTTTTATGATTGATTTTGAA
>JAKSMH010000159.1 GCA_024400715.1 Bacteroidales bacterium
GGCGGCACCGAGGTCAACGCCGGCAGCGGTGAGCAGGTTGCACATCAACTTGGCACCGATGGATGTTCTGGGCTTGTCCTTTCTGTCTTGTCTCGCATAACCGAAATAGGGAACTACCGCGATGATCTTGTACGCTGAAGCACGCTTGGCCGCATCAATTAACAGCAATAACTCCATAATGTTGTCGGCAGGTGCAAAAGTTGGCTGAATAATGAAAACGTGTTTACCACGAATGGTTTCATTATAGTAAACTTGGATTTCACCATCTTTGAAATGCGGAATATCAACAGCAAGTAATGGCATACCCAATTTGTCGGCGATGTCTTCTGCCAGTTTCCGATTGGCACCACCCGTGACTAATGCTACATCTGGATTCATAAAATATTGATTTTTAAAGTGTTGATTTTTTTGTTGTGAAAAGGCAAATTTAAAGTTTTTTTTTTATCCAACACACAATTTTTGTATTTTTGCATCGTTATTTTGCGTGACTAAATTTTTTAGTATATGAATAGACTTGATAAATATCTCAAAATTGCCCTAACATTGCTGTTTTCCATCGTCTGTGTCTCGTTGATGGCTCAAGTTTCCTGTACGGCACAAGCACCTTCTCAGGTCGGCGTGGGGCAGGCTTTTCGCTATCAGGTGACTTTGAATGAAAAACCCTCAAAAATACTCAATACCAATTTTGGCAGTTTTGACGTGTTGAATGGTCCGAGTCAAGGATCTTCTTCTTCCATTAGCATTATCAACGGGCAGATGACCAAGTCGTCATCGTATTCCTATACTTATACATTGGCAGCCACCAAGGAAGGGCAGCTGACGATTCCAGGGGTTACCTTTTCCGTCAATGGCAGCCAGGTGAAGTCCAATAGCGTTACCGTCAATGTGGTAAAGGACGGCGATGGCGGCGGACAATCCCAAGCTCAGGGAAGACAACGCCAACAACAGCAGCAGTCGCAGGGTTTCAATAAGAAAGATGTCTTTGTCAAGGCCTATTGCTCCAACAACAATCCGTATGTGGGTGAACAGGTCATTATTACGCACAAATTGTATGTCGGACCGAGCGTAAACGGCGGTTATCAGGTAACACACGTGAATGCTCCAACGCAAAGTGGTTTGTGGTCTTATACCTTGGGAAATCCCGACGCCGATGCACCACGCACCACGGAAGTTGTTGATGGTAAGAAATATACGGTTTTTGAAGTGCGTAAGACGGCGGTATTTCCTCAAAAATCCGGGAAGATAACGGTTACTCCTTTTGAAATCGGCTTTGTGGCGCGGGTAATCTACACCCAGCAAAGCAACGATCCGTTCGATATGTTTTTCGGTGGTCGTCAGTATGCCCAGGATTATGAGCTGGATTTGAAATCCAATAGCGTGGTGCTGAATTGCAAGGCGTTGCCCGAAAATAAGCAGCCGGAAGATTTCAGCGGTTTGGCAGGTAATTTTAAGTTGTCCTCTAATTTAAGTCGTAATACGTTGAAAACCAATGATGCAGCCAATTTGACGATTACGGTGAGCGGTACGGGTAATTTGCAACACGTGGAGGCCCCCGTCATCGAATTTCCTTCTGATTTTGATGTGACTGATCCCAAAATTACGGACAATATCAATATCCGCGGCAATAGTGTTACCGGCAGCCGTACTTTTGAATACATTGTCATCCCTCGCGAAGCGGGTGACTTTACAATCCCAGCCGCTACGTTCTCTTATTTTGACCCTCAATCTCATACCTATAAGACTTTAACAACCGAAGTTTATACGCTAAAGGTGGAAAAGGGAAAGGGGGGCGATGTGACTACGGTTTCCTCTGCCAATCAGAAAGACATTAAGTTTTTGTCAAAGGATATCCGATATATAAAAACCAATGGCAAGGCTTTCCATTCGAAGAAAACTGAATTTTACGCTTCGCCTTGGTTCTATGTGGGAATATTCCTGCCATTGTTATTGTTGGTGGTCTTTGTGATTGTTTGGAAAAAGTCGATGGAAACCAGGCAGGATGTGGCCTTGATTAAGGACCGCAGAGCCAACAAGGTGGCAAAAAAACGCTTGAAACGAGCTGGTCAGTTGCTGAAAACCGAACAAAAAGAGGACTTCTATGTCGAAATTTCCCAAGTGTTGTGGGGATATATGAGCGATAAGTTCCATATTCCACTTTCGCAACTTTCGATGGACACCGTGGAGGAAAAACTAAAGCAAAAAAACGTGCTCGACGAGGACGCGCGTGATTTCTTGGATACGCTGAATCAGTGCGAATTTGCTCGTTTCGCACCAGGTGACAGTAGCCAAATGATGAACGAAATGTATCAGCGAGCCCACGATTTTATGACTAAAATTGAACGTAGATAAATAGATTGATTATGAGAAAAATAATTGCCCTAATAAATATTTTGCTGATCTCTTCTTTGGCTTTTGCCTCTTCAGATGACGAATTGATGAAGAAAGGTAATGAAGCTTATCAAAACGGGAAATACGAGTTGGCTGTCCAATGTTATCAGGAAATTGTCAGTCACGGCAATGAGGGGGCTGTGCTTTATTATAATTTAGGCAATGCCTATTTTAAGGCAAAACAGACACCCGAAGCCATTTTGTGGTACGAAAGAGCTTTGCGTTTGGATCCGTCCAATGAGGATATTAAGCATAATATCGCGTACGCTAATTTGCAGATTACCGATAAGATTGATGTGTTGCCGCAACTTTTTATTGTCCGCTGGTGGAATGCGCTATCGCAGCGCCATACGGCTTCCGGATGGGCAACGATGGCGGTAATCGCGGTGATTGTACTGGCACTTTCCGTGACCTTGCTTTTGGTTTCGCGTCGTCGTTGGCTCAATCTCAGCGCGATGATTGTGTGCTTGGTTGCTTTACTGATTGCCGTCTTCGCCTGGATTTTCGCTCATCACGAATCCAAACGTTATATCGACCAACCCGAAGCGGTGGTGATGCAGTCCGTGGTAAATGCCAAAGGTTCACCCAACGAAGAAGCAGCCAGTCTTTTTGTCATTCACGAAGGTCTTAAAGTGGCCGTTACCGATAGGGTGGGTAATTGGGTGGAAATCAAATTGCCCAACGGTGAAAAGGGATGGGTGGAATCTGCTTCTCTCGAAGTCATTTAGTTTAATTCTGTGTCAAAATCTTATTTTGTTTTTGGATTATCCCGTTTAATTCTGTTGCCAATCCGATGAAGCGTAACGAAGTCGGAATCTCATTACAAGACTTAAAGCGATAATTCCGTTTTTTTATTTGTTTTTTTGAAAATTGTGTATTTTTGCAGAATCAAATAATTAAAAACGAATTAGAAACTAAAATCTAAAAGTATGAAGAAATTTTTATCCGTTTTCGCACTCTGCTTGATGAGCGTTTTTGCTTTCGCACAGAATTATACGATGGTTCCCGTGCAACCGCAGAATAATCAGCTTACCATTGCTGGTGTTTTGCAGTTAAACATCAATCCATACGATCCGAGCGAAATTCAGCTTGAGCCGATGAATGGTTGTAAGATTGCAGTTCCCAGCAACGACCAAATGTACACTGTTGCGGAATTTTCTGTCAGTGAAATGATGAACCATATTACCAATCCTTGGCAATATTGGACCAATCAATTGGCAACCGTTCCATTTGACGCGACTACAGGTTACGGTTTTTTGAAATTTTCAAATGGGGATTACGGTTATGCCCATTTCGATATGACAATTCCCGGTTGGACCGAATTTGGTTATTTCAAAAGTTCAGTAGGAATTGCAGAAAATGAGATTACGTTTTCTATCTACCCGAATCCTGCCACATCTAACATTATGTTAGACATTGATAATTTCCGTGCGGTTGAGATTTACAACAATTGCGGTCAGTTGGTGATGACATCAAGCGACAAGAACATTAATGTCAGCAATTTGGAAAATGGCGTTTACTTGCTTTCCGTTATTTATAATAATGGCAATGTATGCGTTAAGAAAATTGTGAAGGAATAAGTTCTTCTTTCTCGAATAGGACGGCTGGCATAGATGTCAGCCGTTTTTTTTTGTCTTTGTGATTGGAAAATTGAACTTACGGCAATAGTTCAATAAAAAATTATTGGTGTCCGATAAAACTTTTTTTGAGGGCAAAAAATAAGGGCTGATTTCAGTTTGGAAATTCAGCCCTTTGTGTTATTTTTGCTGTGCCAACAAAATTAAAAATAACATGGGCAAAAGTACACATTTTTTCGGACAGTTTCAAGCACGGAAACTGAAGCATCTCGGTCTGACATTCAAGAGCGGCCCGAAAAAAATGCGGAATGTATTCCCGCAAAAAGTTGGCATCCTTTCGCGGGTCAGATATTTTTAGAGCGAGACTTCTCAACCCTTTTCACGACGCCGCGGCTGACTTCATAAAGCATCCATAAAGGCAAGACAACGAGCATCATCGTGAAGGCGTCGGTGCTCGGTGTTATCAGGGCCGCGAGAATCATGATGACCACTATCGCGACCTTGCGGTATTTTT
>JAKSMH010000016.1 GCA_024400715.1 Bacteroidales bacterium
TGTCCAAGAACGAGTCCGATGGGAAAAGAACCCACCACCACCCGGACAAGCAAAAGCAGGTATGGCTAAATCTTGAATACACCGCCAGATATCCGGGTGGAGAGTTTATGGATGAAAAAATTACGGCTATTCTATACTTATAATTAGTATTTGATGAGTTTTTTGATGATCTGCCTTTGACCTGAATCTTCGATTTTCAAAAAATACAGACCCGACGCATAAGGAAAATCCATTTCAATGTGGTTGGCACCTACTTGAGAAGGATGGAAAATATGCTTCAATAATTTACCTTCCATAGAATACAATTCGACTTGAAATGTCTGGTTGATGGGCGATTGTAAATTGATTTTCAATGTGTTTTGAATGGGATTGACTACTTGAACATCGAAATCGACAGCGTATTCGCTTACCGATGTAGGCGAAACATCAACCTCCAAATCCATAATCAAGGGTAAATGATCAGACATAGTATAAAGCGCATTGGCTACGTATGCGGGTACGTCCTGATTTTCCCCTTCGTTGATGCTCTTGTTAAAATGATTTCCGTCGTTGCCCAAAGCGTGATAGGATTCACTGATACATTTGACCTTGCGGCTTCCATAATAAACGGGCGGCGAAACCAGGATAAAGTCAAAACGGTCGTCCAAACCTCCCGATGAAGCACAGCCGTTGTTGTCACTGTGTGTGGATTGGGTATGGATGGAGCGATATGCACTGTTGTTATTCCATTTTCCCTCTTGATTGATGGGATCGTAAAATTTATACAAGCTGTTAGGATAATTAATCAAATATTGATAAGCCTCTTCATCAGCACTATATAAATTGAAATCACCTGAAAAACAGTAATTTCCGTAAACTCCGATATTTTCCAATTTGGCCATCAGCTGAACAACCTGGCTATATCGTTTTTGTTCGTTATCGGACCCCGTTCCGGCTTTCAGGTGAGCCAGTAAAAAGGTGGTAAAAATGGTATCGCCTACAGCTAAATTGGGGGTGTTGTAATACATCTTGTAGCCGTTTATGTCACGGTTGACAGTCGTAATGTAAAAATGACTGTGCAATGAAAGCTTTTCGGAATTATAAAACAACATATTGGCGATGTCGCCTCCCGAATAATTGGTTAGCGGCCCGTGATTGAAATAGGTTCTGCCATTGGTATTCAACACATTATTGACAATTCTGTCGGCGTAGGTTACGGAACTTCCCAATTCGTTGACGACCAGCACATCGGGCATAACATACTCTATGATGGTTTGTAGGGCTGCATCTTTTGTATTTAGATTGTTGTTGTTTTGATTACAGCCAATGGCTTGGTTTGTGTAGTATAAAAGATTGTAGTGCATCATTCGGATGGTTTCCGTCTGTGCAGTAGCGGAGAAAGAGAGCAATCCCCAAACACACAAAAACAATAATGGATGTTTCATCGTATATAAGGTGGCAATTTAATGGGCGGAGTTATGCCATTCGGCTAAACTTCCTTCCGTTTCTTGTAGTCTAAGTTGATATAGGGTAATGTCGTTGGGCAGTTGCTCCTGTATTTTATTGGCAAAATCAAGCAAGAAATTTTCGGTGGTAGGCCTGTAATCAATCAAAAAGAGTTTCAGATTTTGTTTTTGCATAAAGTTGATGAGAACTTCATCGGTTTGTCGATTTAGCACCAAGGAATGGTCAACAGTGTCAATAACAGATTGATTGACAATACTTTTAAATTCTTTGAAATCCATAATCATTCCTTCAGAATGCGAGCCTTTTTCGTGGTTTGGTTCTCCAGAGATTGTGACATCCAATTTATAGGAATGCCCATGAATGTTTTTACATAATCCTTCGTAATGGGGCAATAAATGGGCCATTTCAAAGGTGAAGCGCTTGGTTAATGTCAAAAATGCCATTTTATTGAATAATGATTTTTCCGCTAATGATAAATTGTTGATTATCAGTTATTTTCAAAATATACAATCCTGATGATAAGGAAGAAACATTGATGGTTATATCATCTTCGAAATTAGTATTTTCGGTCTGGACGGAAAGAACCTGTTTTCCCATCACATCATAAAGTGCCATTTCGGATTGACTTGCTCCCTCATATTGGATGTGAATAACATCGTGGGCGGGATTAGGGAAAACGGCAATTTGTGGCATAATGTTTTCGGCAATGTTGCTTCCATAATGGAAGGCGTTGACGGAATCGGTTCCAAAAATCTTTCCCACCAATTCCGGATAATCAATGAAAGGATTACGATTATGCTGAATATTGTAGATGGCGTTGTTTCTGTCTTTTTCCTTTTGGCTCACGGGGTCATCATTGTGCCAGCGGATTAACATTGCAATCACCCAGGGTTTCAGGTTGCCGTCGGTAAACATTGATGGACTTGTCTGGTCAAAATCCTTATCCATATATCGTGTACACATATAAAAGTAAGATCGGGCGAGGTCTCCTTTGTAGGCATCGATGGGCTCAAACACCGTATTGGAATAGCCGGAAGTGCCGCAAGTGCCCACTTTTGATCCGTTTTGGCTGGTCCAGGAGGCGTTGTTCACTTCGCCGTATGGCAGATTTCCTCTTTTGTTGTTTACCCATCCGTCGGTGGGGTATAGGTGAAACAAGTCGGATTTCATAGGCATTTGTTCGCCAAACCAGCTTTGAGGAACACTGTGTTCGCGATTGTAGCAGTCTCCTTCAGCGTGATAATTTCCACATTTATCAACGTCAAAGGTGAACTGATAGGGAGCGGTACCGTTAGGAATGTCGGAGTAAATGTCCCAAACTGTTCCATCAGGTTTTTTGTCAGTTTGTTTATATGCATCCCACAAATCGTTGTAGGTAATGGAAGTATGGTTTTTGATGATTTGGTAAAGTGCCACACGTAAGGCGTGTCCTTTTTTTCCATTAGCAGCGTTATAATAACCGGCTGGTTCCTGTGCGTTGGTGGCAATGGTCAGGAGTAAAATGATTAAAAGGAGCAGTGTTTTTTTCTTCTTTTTTTATTATTATCAGGATTCTTCCAGGTAAAATTTCATTTTCTAAGAAGGAAAATACATATCTTGGACTTTGGGAAAATAATCCAATATTTTCACGCATTCAACGGCTTCTTTCACATCGTGTACGCGTAAAATTTTAGCTCCTTTGAGTAAGGCCACGGTATTCAGCACGGTGGTGCCATTCATCGCTTCTTGTGGATTTTTATCCAACAATTTGTATATCATTGATTTGCGTGAAATGCCGACTAAGATAGGCAAATTCAATGTTTGAAACGCATTGAGGTTTTGCATTAAAAAATAGTTTTGCTCCAAAGTTTTGCCGAAACCAAATCCGGGGTCGATGATAATGTCGTTGCAGCCCAAAGTTTTGAGTTGTGCAATTTGCCTGGCAAAAAATCTAAGCATATCTCCAATAAGGTTTTCATATTGGATGTTTTGCTGCATCATTGCGGGTTTTTCGGGACAGTGCATCAGACAATAGGGAATTTTGGCTTGGGCAACGAAAGGAATCATGGCCTTGTCAAAAGTCCCGCCGGAAATGTCGTTAATCATTGCGGCCCCTTCGTCAATGGCCAATTGGGCGACGGAAGCGCGCCACGTGTCAACAGAAATCAGGGCTTGTGGAAAGTGCTGCAGCACCAGATTCACAGCCTTTCTTATACGTTCTTTCTCAACTTCTTCAGGAATGTCAGCGGCACCGGGGCGGGTAGAAACAGCACCCATGTCAATGAGGTTTGCGCCTTCTTCCAATATCTGAGCTGCACGGCTAACAATTTGCTGGTCAGAAATATATTGCCCACCATCGTAAAAGGAATCTTCTGTACAATTCAGGATTCCCATAACCAGTGGTTGGTCCAATGAAAGCAGCTTTCCTTTGAGATTCAGCGACATTAAATTATTTTTTTGTTGAAGTTGGTTTTTGCCAATCTATTTCTTTGTATGTTGGAATATTATCACGTTTGACGAAAGAATAAATTAATAATGCCAAGCCCAAAATCATAATGGGGATGCTCAATTTTTGACCGATGTCCAAAGTCATTCCTATTTCTTTTTCCACTTGCACTTCTTTGAAAAATTCAATGATAAAGCGGGCGGTGAAGATAACGAAGAAAATCAATCCAGTGGTTCTGCCAGCGGGGACTTTTCCTTTTGCAAATTTGAAATAATAAATGATGAAGGCCGCAAACAACAATAAATAGACGATGGATTCGTACAATTGGGCGGGGTGGCGGAAAGTGCCGGCGATGCCAGGACCTCCATAGATAAAGTCAAATGCCCAAGGCACGTTGGTAATGCTTCCAACGATTTCGTGATTCATTAAATTGCCGATTCTCACCATTCCGGCGGCGATAGGAATACAAATCGCCAAACGGTCGGTCAGCCAAAGGACATTCATCTTATATTTCCAGGCGAAATAAATCAAAAACACGACAATGCCAATGACGCCGCCGTGACTCGCCAAACCTTGGTAACCCACGAATTGTCCGTCGTGGAAAGGCAGGAGAATTTCCAGGATTCCATCTAAACTGGAAAAATATTCCGGCTCATAAAACAAAAAATGTCCCAGACGTAATCCCACGATAGTCCAAACCACCGTCCAAATGGATAATTTATCGCATAGCTGTTGAGAAATGTGTTCAATCTTGAAAATTTTGCTTAGGGTAAGGTAAGAAAAGAAGAAGCCAAAGGCCAACAACAATCCGTACCACCGCACTTCGACAGCACCCAGGGAGATGGCCACGGGATTGACTTTCCAAGTAATGTAGGCGAGAAAATTCATATTGGTAATCTATTTTTGATGAATTTATCAATAAAATAATGATTGTTAATACAATGATTCTCAATCAATTATTGTTTTAGTTCTTCGTGGAGCATTTGATTTAGCACGGTAGGGGACACATCACGGGAGATAATGCCTTGTTTGCACAAGGAAATTTGTCCCGTTTGTTCCGAAACCACAATGGCCAAGGCATCGGTTAGTTGGGTGGCGCCGATGGCGGAGCGGTGGCGTAAGCCCAAGTCAGTAGGCAGGTCGTCCCTTTTGGTTACCGGAAGAATGCAGCGTGCGGCCGCAATACGATGATCTTTGATGATGACAGCGCCATCGTGCAATGGGCTGTTTTTGAAAAAGATGTTTTCCAGCAATTCACGAGAAATCAGTGAGTCTATTCTTTCTCCTGTTTGAAGATAGTCGTATAGTGGAGTAGAACGGGCAATGATAATTAACGCTCCGGTTTTTGAACTGGCCATCCGCTTGCAGGCCCGTACGATAGAGTCAATATCTTCTTCGAAATCTTCAGAACTTAATTTTTTATTTCTGCGTTGCGCGAAAAACTTGGTAAATCGCGTGTTTCCGATATAGGTTAAAAATTTTCGTATTTCCGGCTGGTAAATAATAATAAGGGCAATCAACCCCACACTGAAGATTTTGCCGAGCAGTCCGGCGAACATTGACAAATGGAAGAACCTGGCGACACTCCAGATTAGGAAGACTATAAAAATTCCCCAAAATATGGTGACGGCTCCCGTGCCCCGTAAAATGCGGTAAAGCCAGTATAGCAGGATGGCAATCAAAAGAATGTCCACCAAGTCGGAAATACCGAATTTCAAGAAACCTAATGCTAATAACTTTATCATATCAAAATTTTTGCAAAAATAATCAATTTTTTAATGTAAATTTGCAGCCACTATTTATTGTATTAATGGCAAAGGAAAAAACTGTATCTCAAATCGCTATCAAGAATAGAAAGGCAGAATTTGAATATTATCTGCTGACTTCTTTTACGGCGGGTCTCGTATTGTGTGGCACGGAAATCAAATCCATTCGTGCCGGCAAGGCCAACCTGACCGATAGTTATTGCTCATTTATCAATGGGGAATTATGGGTCCACAATATGCATATTAGCGAATATGCCCATGGCAGCTATAACAATCACGAACCCAAACGTGATCGCAAATTATTGCTGAACAAAAAGGAAATAAAGAAATTGATGAGCAAACTCAACGACCGTGGCACAACCATTATTCCGACTTTACTTTGGATTAATGAAAAAGGTTATGCCAAACTCGACATTTCACTTGCCCGAGGCAAAAAAATGTATGATAAGCGAGAAAGCATTAAAGAAAAAGACAATAGAAGGGCTGCTGCCCGCGATGAGGAATAAGTATGGAAGAAGAAATTGAACGCAGTTATTTCAGCATTGGAGACACCTCCAAAATGTTTGACCTTACCCCGGCTACGTTGCGTTACTGGGAAAAGGAATTTACTGAAATCAAACCTTTCAAGAATAAGAAGGGCGAGCGATACTATTCTCGTCAGGATATAGATATCATCAAGACCATTCATTATCTTACCAAAACCAAGGGTTATACCCTGAAAGGGGCGAAGGAGGCGATGAAGAATAATTTTATGGCGGAAACCTATAATGCCCACATCGCAAGTACTCTCCTCAAAATCAAAGATTTATTACTTGAAATTAAAGAAGGTTTATAATATGCGCAGATTTTTATGTTTACTCTTTTGTTGCGTGCTATGCCATCATTGGGCACAATCGCAGGAAACGGGCATTATTCCCACTCCGCAAAAAGTTGAAATTCGTGAAGGTGTTTGTTTATTTCATATTGATGAATTTCCAGAGATTTCAACTCAAATCATCAGCTCCTTTCCAGTTGACACCAATGCGGATCAGGGTTATGTTTTAGATGTTTTACCTAATAAAATCCTGATTCAGGCCACGACGGAAACGGGTTTGTTTTATGGCAGACAGAGCGTCAATCAGTTGCTGCGTTTTTATTCTTCTTTTTGTGTGGATAAAAGTCAGCCCGTTAAGTTGCCGTGTTACCATATCGTGGATTATCCGAAGTTGAAATATCGTGGTTGGATGGATGACCTTAGTCGGGGTCCTATTCCCAACATCAATTTTTTGAAAAGGGTGATTATGACGTTGGCTGAATACAAAATGAACTTTTTCAATCTTTATACCGAGCATGTCTTTAAGTTGGATAAATATCCCGACATTGCACCTACAGATGGCTTGACAGCGGCTGAAATCAAGGAGTTGGAACAATTCGCAGCCCAATATCATGTCGAATTATTTGGAAATCAACAGTGTTTGGCCCACGCTGAAAAGACTTTGCGCATCCCTTTTTATCAGGATATGGCCGATACCAAGGCCAATTGGAATCCCGGCAAAGAAGAAACCTACGATTTTCTGAAATATGAATTGGAAACCGTGGCCAAGGCCTATCAATCTCCATTTTTCAATATTGATTGTGATGAAACGGAAGCGTTGGGTTATGGGAAGGCCGGTGCGTATTTGAAAGAATCGGGTTTGTCGGCAGGGCAAGTGTATGCTGAGCACATCAACCGTGTTTATAAGATCCTGAAACCTTTGGGTAAACGCGTGATGATGTGGGGCGACATCGCAGCCAAGGATTCTGCCATTACGGCTCAGCTTCCCAAGGATATGCTTATGGTGGTTTGGAGTTATGCGGCCGCCGACAGCTATGTGGATATGATTAAGCCGTTTACCAAGCGGCATTTGGAATTTATGGTGGCTCCCGGTATGAGTATGTGGAGTACGGTGTATCCGAGTTATGAAACCTATACCAAAAATATTGCCAACTTGGTGCGCGACGGCTATCAAAACGGGGCCCTCGGTATGATGAATACGGCGTGGGATGATTCTGGCGAATCGTTGTTTAACAGTACTTGGCACGGAATGGCGTGGGCGGCAGAAATGAGTTGGAATCCGATTTCCCAAATTGAGCCTGAAAAGGCAGATAAGGAGAGAGAAGATAGACTCGGTACATTTAATAATGCTTTCTTTAATACTTTTGCTTATCCTACGGATGGATTCAAACTGATTGTCGATCTTGAACACACAGAAATTCAGAATTTCTTCCAAAATTCAAGTCTTTATGAAAGCATTTGGGATATGTATCCGTCCAAAATTTCAAAAGAAAATTATGAAAAGAACAAAGAAATTTATAATCTGATTGAAGTCAACATCAAACATTATGATACGCCGTACAACAATCAGCAATATGACGCTTCGGTTCGCATTGCGTATTATGTTTGTTTGAGACAGCAAGCCGTGGCCTACAAAAATATCCTTCGATATAAGATCAGCCGTTATTTAAATAATGATCAGTCGTTTTCCAAAGAAGAGATTGAATATGATATTCGTGAAACGCTTCGTATTTTACATCAGGCAAAGATGGAATATGTAAAATTATGGGATGAAGAATGCCGTTCTTACAGTCGCGATATTGTGGAAAAGCGTTTTGACGCGGTGGCGCAGGAATTGTTGAATATTCCTTATCAGGTTTTATTTCATTCTGAATTGAATGACCAAGGACAGGCGGTAGTGACATTGCGCACGATTTTCAACGATCAGGACATTTATTACACGACAGATGGTCGAAAACCCTTGATTGGCGAGAATCATTATACGGGTGCATTTACCTTGGAGCAGGCGGCAATGGTGCGTGCTGCCACAAAAAATGCGATGGCGGAAGAAGTAATTTCAGAGCAATATGTGCTCATACACAAGGGAATGCGTAAGATTTCCAAGCTCAATACAGAATATGCCACCTATCGTCCACAATATGCCGCATCTGGGAAAATGGCATTGGCCGATGGCATGATGGGAAGCGAAAGTTATTTGGATGGGTGTTGGCAAGGTTACTGGGGGCAGGACATTGACGTGGAGTTTGATTTTGGTAAGGTTACAAGGCTGTCTCATTTCAAGACACATTTTTTCCAGGATGTGTATGATTGGATTATGTCGCCGAAAACGGTTGAAATATACACTTCCAAAGATGGTCAAAATTATCGTCTTTATCGAACGCTGAACGTACCCAATGTGGATTATAATTCCAGTAGCACAGGTATTTACACGCTTCAGGATGATGATTTGAAACTTAAAAGCCGTTATGTGAGGGTGGTGATGAAGAATGGCGGCGTTTTGCCGGCGTGGCATCAGGCGGCTGGTCAGGCATCGTATATTTTCTGTGATGAAATAATCTTGGATTGACAATTGCAATTCAAGTTATATAAGACAATTCAACGAGCTGTAATTAGGTTGCTCTTGTTGCCTTCTGTTGTTGCTCTCTGTTACTCTAAAAAAGTGGATAGGAAGGGAAAAATGTATATTTTAGGTGTATATATTATGGAAAAAATGTAATTTTGCATCCTGAAAATGATGGAATAAATGTAAAATAATATGCTGAAACGCAAAATAACAACAGAAATAGAGTCTTATTTGGAATCAAATTCCAACAAGATGCTTATTATAGATGGAGCTTGTCAGGTAGGTAAATCGTATATCATAAGGCACGTCGGTCAAAAGATGTTCAATAACTACATAGAGGTGAACATGGAACGGGACAAGCAGAATGATCGATTGTTTGCGGAGGCGACTTCTGTGGAGAAATTTCTTTTGGCGTTGAGTTCTGTTGCTGGTGATAAAATGCAAAGTAAGGAGACGACACTTGTCTTTATTGATGAAATCCAAGCTTACGACCATCTGCTGACCTTGGTGAAATTCCTTATGGAGGACAATCGCTTTACCTATATTGCCAGCGGTTCACTGTTGGGTGTTACACTCAAGAAAACACAATCCATTCCTATAGGAAGTATGACCATTCGACACATGTATCCTCTTGACTTTGAAGAGTTTTTGTGGGCGAACAATGTTGGTGAATTAGTTATAGACGAAATGCGTAGGCGTTGCGAGCAGAAACAGCCGCTATCGGATGCTTTGCATAGAAAAATGATGGATAACTTTCGCAGATACCTGTTGGTGGGCGGACTTCCAGATGCAGTAAACACATATAT
>JAKSMH010000160.1 GCA_024400715.1 Bacteroidales bacterium
ATAGTTTGTCATTTGAAAATAATCGTCTATTGCTGACCTGTGACCATCAAATTATGTTGTTTGAAAATCAGAATGGACAATATAATTATCTGAAACGCTTGTACTGCTTCGGTGTTAATTTCGCTTATTATTATCAGCATAAAATTTACGCTTTGGTTGATGATAAAACGAAAGGCGAATTTCGTTGGTTGTGTTATGAAAATGAAAACCAGCCCAAACGACTTCGCGTATTGTTGCAACCTTTGCCGTTTTTGTTGCAGTTTGACCCTAATAGGTGTTATTTTAAAAGTGAACGTTTTTTGTATTTTATGCCGCCAGGGGGAAAAATGTTGTACCAATATTCGTTGGATGCCGTATTGTTGGATAGCATTTCGGTTGATTTTGAGGATTGGAAGGATTTTCCATCAGAGTTCGTTGAAAACGAACGAAAACTTCCGTACGGAGTGGAACGGATTTCGTATGCGTTGAAATCTGCCTACAAGCAGTATTCTTTTGCGAAGACAATCGAACCGATGAGCGATTCTTTGATTTTTCTTACGATGAATCGAGGGGACGCACCAAATGCTCACGGATTATCCGTTTTGTGTCTAAGAAAACAGGACAATGCTTGGACTCGTGAATTTTTTGCCTTGAAACGAGCTGATACGTCTATGGTTTACGAAAAAGGGAGTTATCCGTTTGTCTATTATCCAGAAGACAAGAATTTGTTGGTTTACCCATCCGAAAATGTTATGTTCCAGCTTGTTTCCGCACCCCAAAGGGAAGATTACGAAGGCCAATCAGTAAGGCAATATGATAAGTATGAAAATCATTACTATAAAGAGTATGACCCGGTTGTGAAATTGCGTGTGCAAAAACCGATTCCGCCATTGTCCTTCCTTGATTACGATAACAATAAGGTTGAAATGTCGGATTTAGGGCGTGACCAAGTGGCGTTGGTGGTTAATAGTCAACCCCAATGCTCTGGTTGTCAACGGGTTGTGCTGGAAACGCTACAGTCTGTGGATACGGAAAAGGTTGCTGTCGTATTGCTGTTCGAGCCGATGGATTCCTATATGATGCGACGGGAGAATAATCGCCAATTGTCCGAAATCGTTCCCCAATACTATAAAATTTTATATAGACAGTCGCATTTTGATTATAGTTCATTGCTCTCTTTCGATTCGTTTCCGGCAGTGCTGTTTTGGCAAAAAGAGGCGGGCTTTGTGGGAGCTTTTAGTACAGTGGATATTTTCACGTCTGATTATACAAAATACGAGTTGTCAGATACTTTTCGCTTCGCCTTGGATAAATTCTTGCAAAACGGTCATTAGTATTTGAGGGACGATGAAATATTCCGAAAAATAATGTAAATTTGCAACGCTAAAAATAAGAAGATGTCTTATCAGATTGATTATACGCAATTCACTCAGTATGACAACCTTGAACTAATCGCCAAACAGGTTGTGACGGGTTTTATTACGGGACTTCACAAGAGTCCGTTGCATGGCTTTTCGGTTGAATTTGCCGAGCATAGACAGTACAATCCCGGAGAACCGACCAAGCACATTGATTGGAAACTTTATGCTAAGACCGATAAACTGTTTGTGAAAAGATATGAGGAAGAAACGAATTTGCGTTGCCATATCATTATTGACAATTCTTCTTCTATGTATTTCCCGATTCAGGAGAAATACACTATGGCCGAACCCAATAAGATTATGTTTTCTGCGTATGCTGCTGCCGCTTTAATGCAAATATTTAAAAATCAGCGTGATGCAGTTGGTCTAAGTGTGTTCTCCGATAAATTGGAATTGCATACTTCCGCCCGCGGTGGCGAAAGCCATATGAAGATGATTTATAGAGAATTGGAAAAGATAATACAACCTATCTCCACAGAAGTTCACCGGCGTTCAAGGGTCACTGATACCATTCATCGTATTGCCGAGCAAATTAATAAACGCTCAATGGTCATTGTCTTTAGCGATATGTTCGAATCTGATGCGAATTTTGATGATATGATGTTGGCGTTGGGACATCTCAAGCACAATAAGAATGAGGTTCTGTTGTTTCATACGTACCATAAAACAATGGAAGAGGATTTCAATTTTGATAATCGACTCTATAAATTTGTGGATATGGAAACGGGAAATGAAATCAAGTTGCATTCTAATTCCATTCGCGAATATTATCGACAGACAGTTGGTGACTATTTTCAAAAGTTGAATTTGAAATGCGGTCAGTATCAAATTGATATGATTCCCGCAGACATAACCAAGGGACTGGACCAAATTTTATTGCCCTATCTTTTGAAGCGAGAACAAATGTAGTTCCTGCTATTCTTATTATATTTTGTTTTTATCGATACTCAATTTCCCATTCAGGGGATTCGTGTGCTCTTTTCCCGCTGCGACGAAGTGCAACAAGTTGTCTCTTTATAAGACACACTGTAAATTCCGAAAAAGTCGACCAGTCATAAAATCCAATACAGATGTCAGCAGATGAAATAGATTCCAAATTAAATCTTCTTGATTGGAGTGTGGAAGACCGCCCCAGGGAAAAGTATGTTGCCAAAGGACCAAGAAACCTTAGTGATGCCGAACTTGTTGCCATTTTGTTGCGAAGCGGAACACCGAAGGAAACGGTGGTGGATCTGGCGAAACGAATATTGTCGTTATGCGATAACCGTTTGTCCTCCTTGGCAACGTGGACTTTATCGGATTGGCAGAAAATATACGGTATCGGTGAAACAAAGGCGGTGACCATTTTGGCTGCATTTGAGTTGGGCCGTCGCCTGCGTGCGGAAAAGGTGCATAAGCCAGGTAAGATGATTTCACCCCAAGACGTGTTCGAATATATGCAGGCTAAAAATGCCAATCTGAATTATGAGGAAAGTTGGATCCTTTTTCTTAACCAGTCTTCTCAATTGCTAAAAGCTGAATTGGTGGGGCGGGGCGGACTTTCTTCTACGGTGGTGGATGCCCGTGTGATTTTACGACGAGCAATAGAACTGTCCGCTACAGCAATCATCCTCTGCCATAATCATCCTTCAGGAGACGTGCGTCCAAGTTCTGCGGACAATCATCTAACAAGGCACTTGAAGGCATCTGCGGAAATGGTAGATATTAAATTCGTGGACCACATTATCGTCAGTAGCAATGCCTATTATAGTTATGTAGAAGAAGGCAACTTGTGATGATGCCATAACACTACTTGCTTCGTAAGCTCCTTTGGTATAGTCTGTCTTTTTTCCTCATTCTTGCTAACCATTGCATGAAAATAATCAGTACGACAAAGGTAATGCCTCCGCCGATGTAAGGTGCAATGTTGAGAGGAATTCCCAAGATGTGTTGTTCTACAATGACAAGATAAGTAGCACAAACCATAGTCATAAAAAGTGAGGGAACAAGAACGATGAGGTAATAAAATTTGTGCGTGTGTTTGTACTTCCTTGTCAAGTAGATGGTGATAGCCCAAAGCGTAAAGACGGCCAACAGTTGGTTGAACCATCCAAAGTAACGCCAGATGGTTTCAAAACCGCTTTTGTTCGAAATGCTGAAATACAATATGGCTCCTGTGACTGCAAATAGCGGAAGGGCAATTAGTAGTCGCTTGCCGATGGGCTTTTGGTCGTAACGAAGCAAGTCTGCAATGATGAGTCTCCCAGACCGTAACGCCGTGTCGCCAGAGGTAATTGCGGCACTGACCACTCCCAATATGGTGATGATGGCGAAAGCTTTTGGAAACCAGGTGTCTGCAATGAGCCCAACCATCTCGGGACCACCTAAACCGTCGGTGGAAACGGGACTGTCCGGACCGAAAAAGTAGGAGGCCGCCGCTGCCCAGATAAGTGCGACAATGCCTTCTGAAATCATAGCTCCGTAAAAGATGGGACGGCCTAATGTCTCATTGGTCATACATCGTGCCATCAGCGGAGATTGCGTGGCATGGAAGCCGGAAATGGCACCACAGGCAATGGGAAGGAACAGCATCGGACAAATGGGTGAACTCTTGGTCTATTCGGTGTTAACCAAACCACCCCATAATTCTGCAATCTTGGGCTGATGGTAAATGAATGCTCCAACAATGGCAATGGCCATGCCGAAAAGGAGGAAACCAAAAATAGGATATATCTTTCCGATAATTTTATCAATGGGCAAAAGAGTGGCAATGAGATAATAGACAAAAATGATGCCAATCCAAATGTAAATGCTCCAATTGGGCGTGAAATTTGATTTCAAAAGTAGGGCAGGCGTATTGATGAAGACAACACCGACTAAAATCATTAACATCACCATGAAGAAATTCATAAACTGCTTGACATATCGGCCTAAATACCTGGCGTGGATTTGCGGCAGACTACACCCGTCGTGACGAATGGAAATCATACCGGCAAGATAATCGTGAACTCCACCGGCAAAAATACTGCCCAAAACAATCCATAGAAATGAGGCAGTTCCAAATTTTGCACCCATAATGGCTCCGCAACTGGGA
>JAKSMH010000161.1 GCA_024400715.1 Bacteroidales bacterium
GCAAGTGAAGCATGTAAACGGCATGAGCAAGGATTTGAACTCGAACGGCGACATGATGTATAAGAAGGAAAACAAGGTGATACTGAACTACACCACACCCATCAAATACCAAATGGTGCTGAACGGCACCAAGGTGAAGATGGTGAATGGAGGAAAGTCGAAAGTTTACGACACGAATGCAGCAGGCGCCAGCAGCAACGAGATGCAGAAGATATGAGCAAGGACAGAACTACCTGGTAAAAATAGTACCAAGCGGCAACAAGAAACTCTTTAAAGAGATAGAAATGGAAATGCAGAAGAGCGACAAGATGTTGCTCCGCCTCCGTTTGGTAGAAAATCCGAAAGCCGGCAAGAAGGGTGAAGACTATACCGAATACCAATTCAGCAACACCCAGAAAAACATCGATTTGCAAGATAGTTTGTTTGCAATTGAATAAAAGAAGCGATCATGAATAGAATCGTTTTTTCATTCATCGTCCTCATCTTATTTGGAACATCGGCTTGCACGCCAAGTTTTTTCAAAGGGATGGAAGGAAGAGGCAAGCAAACCATAAAAAGGGAACAGCTGTACCCGTTCACATACAACGGAGACACTGAAACCTTTTCAATGCAGTTGGAATACAAAGACAATGTAATGAACTGCATATTGCAAGTCCAGCCCGAAGAGAATGGCAACATCAGGGGCGTTTGCACCTCGGTATTTGGCAGCACCGTGCTCGACTTCTACCTCACAGAAAAAGGCATGCTCATATACGACTGCATGGATCAGCTTAAACACAAGAAACTACTCCGCCTGTTAGAGAAAGACTTGATGACCTCATTCTTCAAAAGTTTCGACCAACCAACCTACAAGGCACGCGTCTGGAGCAAGGAAGCCAACAGCCAGTCGACCATTGCCACCGAAAAGTTAGTGTTGGAAAAAGGTTACAACTTTAAGGGAAAGATGGGCAAATGCAAGATTAAGACAGACGAGATAGAACAGCATGTGATGGAGATTGAAAACAGCGGTAAAATATCGGCCGCACAGATTCAATTCGAATACGAGCAAGGGAACTTCGCACCAAAGACAATAAAAATAAAGCACCCAAATTTGGGTTTGTCTATCCTTATAGAAAAATACATTGCTGAATAAGAAACAACAACAACCCATGACAACTGAAATAGGCCAACGACTAAAAGCCCTTAAATGCGGCATTTTAATACCCACCTACAACAACTATGGCACCATTGCCACTGTTGCAAAGGAAGCGCTTACCTATTGCGAAGATGTATGGGTGGTGAACGACGGATCGACAGACAACACAAACGAACTGTTGAAGGAGATACCCGGACTGCATGTGCTTGGATATGAGAAAAATGTGGGTAAAGGCAATGCCCTGAAAGTCGGTTTCAAGGCAATGGTAGAAGCAGGCTTGCGTTACGCACTAACCATTGACGCCGACGGCCAGCACAAATGGGAAGACCTGCCCGTGTTGGTGGAACAGGCCGAGCAACACCCCGACAGCATTATTTGCGGCACCCGAAATGTGAAGACACAGGAAGGCATGCCTGGCAAAAACAGTTTTGCCAACCAATTCAGCAATTTCTGGTTCAAGGTAGAAACGGGAATGGACTTCCCCGACACCCAGTGTGGCTACCGCATCTACCCTATTGAACGCTTAAAAAAGAAACACTTTTTCGGCACCAAATACGAATTCGAGTTAGAGGTGCTGGTTCGCTCTGCGTGGGCTGGCGTGGAGTTGGTTGCACAACCTGTGCATGTGTACTACCCGCCTGCAGAAGAGCGCGTAAGCCACTTCCGTCCCTTCCAAGACTTCAGCCGCATCAGTGTTTTGAACACCATTTTGGTCATTATCGCCTTTTTGTGGATCAAGCCCCGTGACTTCTTCCGCAAGATAACATGGACCAACATTAAAAAAAAATTTGACGAGAACCTAATCCACAATCCCGACAGTGCGGGTAAAATTGCCGCAGCAGCCAGTTTAGGCATTCTGTTCGGCATACTGCCTTTGTGGGGTTTCCAAATGATGTGCGTGTTCGCCATTGCGCACTTATTGAAACTAAATAAAGTCATAGCGATTATTTTCAGCAACATAAGCATACCACCTTGCATACCTTTCATTCTTTGGGGCAGTTATGCCATGGGCAGCCTGCTCACAGGAAGTGGGAAAGCCATACCAGAGTTGCACGAAATTACGCTTGAGAATGTATGGAGCGACACGCAACAATACCTGATAGGTTCGTGCGCACTTGCAGTTATAGCCAGCGTAGTAGTTGGGCTATTAGTTTATGTTTTAATTAAAATGAAACGAAAGTAATAAACAATACCACTTATGTTTCGCTTTGCCTTTATTTTAGTGTTTCTTGCATCTCTATTTTCAGCAGAAGCGAAAAAGAGTCCAACGATTCATGAAAATGTAGATTACAGTGTAGACAAAATAACAGATATACTCGGCCTAAAATACGATTCATTGTTGATTTATACACATACAGGAACACATTACCTAATTATAACAAACGAATATGAGCGAATCAACGACACGCTAAATGCCCTAAAAGTCTACGATGCCCTAAAAACCAATGAATTCGTAGTCATACAAGAGGTTAGCCCTGACTATTATTCACTCAAAATAGACTCCGTGTATGCATCTATTTACTATAACAAAGACATTTTTTCCCATTTAAGCGAAGTTGAAATCATGAGGAACCCCAATGACCTTCATCCATGGGACATTATTGCATTTGTAGAAAAAGGCAAACTAAAACTCAAGACATGGATACCTTATCATCAGAGTCATGGAGAAAATTCCTTATTTGGATATTTTTGCGATTCTGCCAAAATTCTTCTTAAAGAGATTGAAGAGCAATAATTCGTTCCTTAGTAATCAGTAAGGACAAGAAAGTTCAAAAGAGGAATACAAAAGAGAGCGGAAAACCACATGAAATCACTTCATTAACTTCAAATAAGCGCACTCAAGTTCTTTGAACTTATCGGTCAGCACACCCTTTAGCGTGTTGTCTTGAATGTTTCTATGATTATATTTTTCCGACAAAGTCTGGTAAGCCTTTTCAACCTCTTCCTTTGTAGCATCAGCAGTCAGTCCTAAAACAGCATAAGGATCGTTTTTTGTTTCACCATCTTGTTTGCATTCAGTACGGAACACCGCATATTTTTTGGTAAGATAACTACTATCGGATTCATTCAAATCGAGTAAAGCCACCACTTCTTGAAGGAAATTCCATTCAGCAGCAACAATGCCACCCTGCATCACTGCAATAGTGAAAAGCATTTCGGCCACCGCCTACAGGTGCTAGTAATCGTAGGTGTTGTTCAGTTGTTCCACCTCAGCCGCATAAGGAATCTCATTCACCGAAGGTTGGAGATTCAGATAGGCACTATCGAGCACCTCACTCACCTTCTTCGAACTGAACATAGCCTGCAATCGAGACTTTGCCACAGCCATTTCAGATTCAGAAGACTTACCATCGGCCATCACCACTTTGGCAATAAGAAACCCCAGCACCTGATTAGACACATCTTCGTTTTCAGAGCCACGGAAGTCGGATTTCCCGATCACAAAATAATTCAATCCCCAAAGCAGTAGAAGGGTGAAGGCAACCGCCAAAACAAAGATAAGCACCAGTGCGGCATCGAACACAAAGCAAAGTACAGAAGACACCACAAGAAGCAATGCCACCACAAGAAAGAGCCATGTACTATTCGGGAAATTTCGGTGTTTATTCATAACGCTCAATTTATGTTCTACTGACAAAGATAAAAAAAGAAAGGAACAATACTCGTCACGAGCACCGTTCCTTGTTTGTAAAACACTATCACAAATTGTTATGATAACATTCTTAAAAAAGAATTAACTACTACTTTTTACTGTATTAGAAACAACTTATTCTAATAACACACATTTTGCAACCCGTTTGGGTTACTGCAAAATTAGGAAGAATACGGTTTAAGCATTATAAAGAACTGGTCAAACAATAAGAAAAAATGGTCAAACCATGTTACAGATTGTTCAAAAGCGATAAAAAAAGTTACACTGACAAAAGGTAGAATTTTGTATTTTTTCCATTATCGTTTACATTTGTAGACAGATAACATGAGAAAACACAATATGCTGAAAAAAATAATACTACAGCTACTTCTTTTTATACACATCACAAACATAACAGCGGCAACAACCAGCACCGAGAAAGTCCGTTTTGACAATTACAAGACAAGCGACGGGTTGGCTTCGAACCGAATATATTCGTTACAGCAAGACAAGAACGGCTTTTTGTGGATTACGACAGACTTCGGCCTTCAGCGTTTCGACGGCTTAAATTTCAAGACCTACGACAAAAAGCAATACCAGAACCTTTGGCGCAACGACATTTACTTTTCTAAATACGACGGAGATAATATTCTTACAGTTGGCGGTTACAACGGATTCGTAATGGACTACCA
>JAKSMH010000162.1 GCA_024400715.1 Bacteroidales bacterium
AATACTTGTCCCCGTGGCAGAAATATCTGAAGCGAATCTTGGACGTGTTGATTTCCCTTTTGGCCATTATACTGCTGTGTCCGCTGTATTTGATATTGGCCATTGGTGTAAAATGTTCGTCCAAGGGTCCTGTTTTTTACTTGCAGGAAAGAGTGGGGTATCAAGGCAAGCCGTTCAAGATTATCAAGTTCCGTTCGATGTATGTTGATGCGGAAAAGAACGGGCCGATGTTGTCAAGTGACAATGACCCGCGTATTACCCGTTTCGGGCTTTTTATGCGTAAGTCCAGATTAGACGAGTTCCCGCAGTTCTTCAATGTGCTGAAAGGGGATATGTCTTTGGTGGGACCAAGACCGGAGCGACAATATTACATTGATAAAATCGTGGAACGGGCGCCATATTACCGTTTGCTCTTGGGTGTTAAGCCGGGCATCACATCCTGGGGGCAGGTGAAGTATGGTTATGCGGAAAACGTGGACCAGATGATCGAGCGTATGAAGATAGATTTGGTGTATCTTGAAAATATGTCCATTCAAATGGATATAAAAATCCTGATATATACCGTTTTGATTATTCTGAAGAAAAAGGGAAAATAAAAAAAATCAAAAAAATCTATTTTCTTGATTATCAATCAAAAAAATATGTATATTTGCAATCCCTAAAATAAGGGAGGTGAGGCGGCTTGTGTTGTGTCTAACTTTCTTATAATGAAGGGGTTGTAGAAATAGAAAATAAATCGGTTTGCGAAAACCGAAACTAAAAACATTATAAATTAAACAAAAATGTCTGGATTATTAGGAAAAAAAATTGGGATGACTAGCATCTATGATGCCTCTGGCAAGATAGTGCCATGCACGGTATTGGAGGCTGGTCCTTGCGTTGTTACGCAAGTTAAGACCGTTGAAAAGGACGGTTATGATGCAATCCAATTGGGTTACGATGAAAAGAAAGAGAAAAGGACTAACAAAGCGTTGAAGGGACACTTTGCCAAGGCCGGTACAACTCCAAAAAAGGTGTTGAAGGAATTCACACGTTTTGAAGAAGGTCACAAGAAAAAATATGGTGAAATTCTTGATGTCACCGTATTTGAAGAAGGTGAATTCGTGGATGTCAGCGGTATTTCCAAAGGTAAGGGTTTCCAGGGCGTTGTGAAACGTCACGGCTTTGGTGGTGTTGGTGACAGCACGCACGGTCAGCACAACCGTTTGAGAGCTCCCGGTTCTCTCGGTGCATCTTCTTATCCTTCACGTGTTCTCAAGGGCATGCGTATGGCCGGTAGAACGGGTGGTGGAAAGGTTAAGGTGATTAACCTTCAAATCATGAAGATCGTTAAAGAGAAAAATTTAATTTTAGTAAAGGGTTCCGTACCAGGACCTAATGGTTCATATATAACAATTGAGAGATGGAGTTAAGAGTATATAAAATCGACGGAAGCGAATCAGGAAAAACGGTTACATTAAATGACAACATCTTTAATGTTGAACCTAATGATCACGCTATTTGGCTTGATGTTAAGCAATATTTGGCCAATCAAAGACAAGGAACACACGATACACTGGAAAAATCAACTGTTTCCGGTAGTACTCGCAAATTGAAAAGACAAAAAGGTACCGGTGGTGCGCGTGCAGGTAGCATCAAGTCTCCCACTATTCGTGGAGGTGCTACAGTATTCGGACCTCATCCGAGAGATTATAGCTTCAAGTTGAACAAGAAAATCAAACGTTTGGCTCGTTTTTCTGCTTTGACTTATAAGGCAAAGGAAGAAAAGATTATGGTAGTTGAAGATTTCTCATTCGAAGCTCCCAAGACCAAGGCTTATTTGGATATCTTGAAAAAATTCAACCTCCAAGACGCAAAGACCTTGTTGTTAATCAACGAAGCCAATAGAAACGTTTACTTGTCAGCCCGTAACCTCAAACGTGCCAACGTGATGAGAGCCATGGACGTTAATACCTACAGTGTATTGAATGCCCACAATGTCATCATCTGCGAAAGCGGTTTGAAGGAAATCGAAAAAATGTTAGGCGAGTAATTTAACACAGTCAATAACAAGTAATAAATAAAGAAATGAACGTAATAATAAAACCCATCATCAGTGAAAAGATGACAATGGTTGGAGAAAAATACAACCGTTATGGTTTCATTGTTGACAGAAAGGCTACCAAACCTCAAATCAAGAAGGAAATTGAGGATATCTATGGCGTAAAGGTGCTGCAGGTGAACACCCTCATCCAACGTGGCAAATCAACTTCCCGCTATACTAAGGCCGGTATGATTGTAGGTCAAAAGAATACCTTCAAGAAAGCCATGGTATTTGTCAGCAAGGACGATAAAATTGATTTATATAGCAATATTTAAAGATAATTAGAAAATGGCATTAAAAAAGTACAAACCAGTAACGCCAGGTCAACGCCAAAAAGTTATTAGCGCGTTTGACGACATTACCACAAGCACCCCGGAAAAGAGCCTCTTGTGCGCTCATCCAAGTACCGGCGGTAGAAATAATTGTGGTAAAAGAACGATGCGAAACCGCGGTGGCGGTCACAAGAAGATGTATCGTTTCATTGATTTCAAAAGAGATAAAGATGGTATCCCAGCTACCGTTAAGACTATCGAATACGACCCGAACCGTTCGGCTCGTATCGCCTTGGTTTTCTATGCTGACGGTGAAAAGCGTTACATCGTTGCTCCTCACGGATTGAAAGTGGGTCAAGTCCTCGTATCAGGTACAGGTGTGGCTCCAGATTTGGGCAATACGCTTCCATTGGGCGAAATTCCTTTCGGCTCCGTAATTCACAACATTGAAATGCGTCCGGGTCAAGGCGCTAAGATCGCACGTAGTGCCGGTTCTTACGCTCAGTTGATGTCTCGTGAAGGAAAGTATGCTGTTATTAAGATGCCTTCTGGTGAAACCCGTTTAATCCTCTGCAGCTGCAAGGCCACTATCGGTATGGTTTCCAATATCGACCATAGCCTTGAAGTTTCAGGTAAGGCCGGTAGAAGCCGTTGGTTGGGTCGCAGACCTCGCGTCCGTGGTGTCGTTATGAACCCTGTTGATCACCCAATGGGTGGTGGTGAAGGCCGTGCTTCCGGTGGTCACCCACGCTCACGTAAGGGCTTGCCGGCAAAAGGTTACAGAACTCGCCATCCAAAGAAGAATTCTGATCAGTATATCATCGAAAGAAGAAAAAAATAACCCTAAAGTAGTATATTATGAGTCGTTCATTAAAAAAAGGTCCATATATCCATTACAAATTGGAACAAAGAGTATTGGAAGCTCAAGAATCAGGCAAGAAAACGACCATCAAAACATGGTCTCGTGCCTCTATGATTTCCCCAGACTTTGTAGGACTTACCATCGCAGTGCATAACGGTAACAAGTTTATCCCCGTTTATGTTACTGAAAATATGGTTGGCCACAAATTGGGTGAATTCGCTCCTACTCGTATCTTCCGCGGTCACGCTGGTCAAAAGGATAAAGGTAAAAAATAATTTCTAACCCTTGTCGAATTTCTTATAAATTATAGACCCTGCCTTAGGTGGGGTCTTTTTGTCTATTCTTATCCATTATTTTTCGTAAGTTTGCAACTTCAAAACTCCAATATAATTTCGCAATGAAAAAAGTCTTCGTTTTTCTTTTCGTTTGCTTGCTGACCGTCTTCCAGGCGCATGCCGTCCTAAATGAGCGTAATTTGGCTAAAACACTCGGCGTCTTACGTGCCGAGTTGGAACAAACCTATAATCAGGAACAGCTTAGCTTGGAAAAATTCAAGAAAATGAATCAGGAACAGCATACTAACCTGATTATGATGATGCAACAAAGTAACCAGATTGCCCTGATGCTGTATTCACAAAATGAGGATTTTACCCTTGATATGGCATACGCTTGCGAAGCCGCGACGGAACAATACCACAAGTTGATGCATCGTCATCTGCCATACGCGCAGGTGAAAGAGCGTATGAAGTCGGAAATTCTGCGATATGAAGAACTTATCAAGTCACTACAGGACCTGCCGCCACGTGTAGATATTGATGGCCAGCTATTGCGAATCCCTGATTCCATTAAACGCAATAGAGGGTTGGTTGATACCGTCAAGCTTGCCCTTTCTCTTCTTGACGAAGAAGGAATGCTTGATAGGGCAGCTTGCTTGAAATATGCCATATTCCTTCGGGATAACTATAAAAAAATGTTGGAAATGGTGGTGCAGGATGAGGAACATTACATCCACGTAACTAAACGCGTGAAGGAATTGTATGACTATGCGATGGCCCGCTACGAAAAAATACAGCGCAACATTTTCGTCAATGGCGGTGAAAATTATTTTACCGTATTGAAGAAATTTAAAATATATGCCGTTCAGGCAAAACGTGATGCGGATGAAAAATACAAACCACTGACCGAAAAGTCGGATTGGCGTGGTCCTGTTATTCTGG
>JAKSMH010000163.1 GCA_024400715.1 Bacteroidales bacterium
AAGACCTTCAGAACCGGAATCTGACGCTCTATTCAGCTGAGCTACGGAGCCGTTTTTTTATGCCGCAAAATTACGGAATTTTTTCCGATTATAAACTTATCAAATTCCCTATTCTCCTCTTTTTTCTTCCAAAAAATATCATCCAATAGATGAAAATTTTTTATTTTTTATTGTATATTATTGATTATCTGCAAGATAAAAATTTTTATTTTTTGAAAAAGAGAAAAAAACTTGTTATACTTTTGCAGTGTACTATTTCACTAATACACTAAAACAATAAAAATGGAAAAATAACCTAATACATTATATTATGATTCAATTACAAAACATTCATTTTGCTTATCGAAAAAATAGAGTTATATTCGACGAACTCAACCTTTCGTTAACGAATGGCCACATTTATGGCCTATTTGGGAAAAACGGCGCGGGCAAAACCACATTGTTAAAGATTATGGCCGGTCTGAGCTTCGCCCAAGAAGGAACTGTAACAACTTTGGGCGAAAACGCTGCATTGCGTAAGGCATCCATGCTGAAAGATATTTATTTTTTGACAGAGGAAATGTACGTACCTGCTTTAAGCATCAAAAAATTCGTACAATGTTATGCGCCTTTTTATGAGAATTTCAATCACGAACAGTTTGACGAGTATTTGCATTTGTTCGATATTTCAGACCAAAACCAAAAATTGGAAACGCTTTCGCTAGGCCAGAAAAAGAAGGTTTTGATTAGCTTTTCCTTAGCCACCAACACCAAAATTTTGTTTATGGACGAGCCCACCAACGGTTTAGACATTCCTTCAAAGGCTTCTTTCCGCAAAATTATGTCGATGGCCGCATCCGAAGACAGAATGATTCTTATTTCCACGCATCAGGTACGCGATCTGCATAGTTTGATTGACGCCGTGGTTATTTTGGACAACGGCAATATTCTTCTGAACGCCACCACCGAGGAAATCACCGATAAATTATGTTTCAAAGTCATCGATGAAAACGGCACCGATGAACCCATCCTCTATTGCGAAGAAAATCTCGTCGGAAGCACTGTGGTAACAGAAAACATTCATCATATTGAAACCAAACTCGACATTGAACTCCTTTTCAATGCCACAATGATGAACAAAGATAAAATCAATGAATTGTTTAACCATAAATTTTAAATACTATGAATGCGGAAAATATTATCAATTTATTGAAAAGACATTTTATAGAAAACGGACGAAAAGACTTACGATCATTTATTGGTATTATCCTTATAATAGGTTTTTGTTCGTTTTGTCAAGCTTACGGCAGCACCCCTAAACCATTTGTAGGTTTTATTTGGGTGATTATAACCATAGTAAACGCTTCAAGAATATATGGCGTACTTTATCCGGCTAATCGCGCAATGTCCTATATGATGATTCCTTGCTCTACAACCGAAAAATATTTCGTCAACAGCATTTTGGTATTTGTTTATTACAACATCTTATTTTTTGTTTCCATCACTTTGGGACAATGGTTGGGAGCCATAGTTCACGATTTGGTGTGGAAAACCCAGATTTTCAATTTCACAACCTTGCTTTCCTCCCACGCTCCTGTCATCATATCCGTATTACTGGCTATGGAATCCATTGTAATGTTTGGCTCAGTTTATTTCAAAAAACACGTATTTTGGAAAATACTTCTTTCTTTATGGATTATTTCTACGGTAATTTCTATCTTACTATATGTTTTGCTCGTTTTCAACATGCCAGCACTCGTAGCTTTTATGAATGCTAAAATTAATGATGGAACTTTTGTCAACTGCCCAAGCGGAATAGGATATCTCTTCGTTTTCATTACTTTTATCTTTTTCAACTTTATGACGTGGTTACGTTTAAGAGAAACGGAGGCATAATATGAATTTCACAGAAAATAAAGCCATCTATTTACAGATTGCCGAATGGGTGTTCGAGCAAATCTTGAAATCAAAGTGGAACGAGGGCGACCGCATCTATTCCGTCAGGGAACTGGGCGTGCAATTGGAAGTAAATCCCAATACCGTATTGCGTTCATACGATTTTCTACAAAGTCTGGAAATTATTGTCAATAAGCGGGGCGTTGGATTTTTCGTGGCGGAAAATGCTAAAGATAAAATCATTGATTACAAAAAACGCCAATTTGTCGAAGATGAATTGCCCCTTATTTTCAAAACTTTGACTTTGCTGAAAATCAACTGGTCGGAGGTTGAAAAAATGTATCAGGAATATGCCAATAACCAATAAAGATTTGTATCTTTGCCAATTAAATTTATTGGCGACATCATATCAATTAAAACATTTAATGTCAACAATTTAATTTAATCAAAATGAAAAAATACACCAATAAAATATTAATCATTGCAGGAATTATAGTGCTAATCGGAAGTTTTGTCTTGACTTACGTCACTTTGAAAAAAGCACTCAAAGACGACAGTTATGCCGACTACACGATTTCCTACAGCACGGATGACGAAGAATCTACCTATACAGATGAGTTCACCACGACAATGGAAGAAGAAAACAACTAAATAACTATCAAGAATTTCATCCCGTCTTCAAAAGATTAATCAAAACATAAAAATAATAAATATGAAAAAGTATCTCGTGTTTATCTCCTTGATTTTCTGCTTCATCATAGCTTACTCTCAAAACGGAAAATTAGAAGTTAAAACCGCTCGTTTGGACAACGGGATGAAAATCTTGTTATGTGAAGACCATTCCACGTCACAGATTTATGGCGGCGTATGCATTCACGCAGGCAGCAAAAACGACCCTTACGACGCCACGGGTATGGCCCATTACCTGGAACACATGATGTTTAAAGGAACCGACAAAATCGGGACATTAGACTGGAACGCCGAAAAGCCATTGATTGACAGTATCTCCAAACTATACGACCAGTTGGCCGCTGCCAAAGATAAGGACAAGAAAAATATCTTGAAGAGAATCAACAAGTTAAGTGCCGAAGCAGCCAAATACGCCATCCCTAATGAAGTTGATGCCATCCTGGCACAAATCGGTGGCAGCAATGTCAATGCCTTTACCAGCAACGACGTGACCGTTTACCACAATGTTTTTCCAGCCGGAGAATTAGAAAAATGGTCCGTCATCTATGCCGAACGTTTTAGAAAACCGGTTTTCCGTCTTTTCCAATCTGAATTGGAAGCTGTTTACGAAGAATATAATATGTATTCCGATGACCCATTTTCCGTTTTTGCCGAAGATGTGGAAAAGGCAGTGTTTGGCGAACATCCTTACGGCCGACCCATCATAGGTTTTCCGGAGCATATTAAGAATCCAAGTATGTCGAAGATGTACGCGTTTTTTAATACTTTTTACGTTCCCCGTAATATGACACTGATTTTGGTAGGCGACTTCAACACGACGGAAGCCATCAAGATTTTAAATGAAACTTGGTGTCCCAACGCCAATAAAAAATCCGTCTCATTTGATGAAAGTCAACGTTTCCGTGAAAAAAAACCTGTTAAACGCAGTCAACCGGACAATAATTCCGCGACCATTGTAAAAACTCTGCCGCCCATTCAAAAGTTTAACGGAAAGAAATTCATTTATACTACCCAAACACCCGTTAAGGCGGGAGCTATCTGCTATCAAACCGAACCTTCCGTTCCGCCCAATAGCGTAGTGCTGGACATATGTGCCTACATTCTAAACAATAGCTCTTCTACTGGATTAGCTGATAAATTACTTAACGATAATCAATTATATTCATTTGATTGCTACAACAATTCTCTTTCTGAGGCCGGCGTATTTGAAATCACCTATATTCCCAAAACCGAAGGACAAACCCACGAACAGGCAGAAGAATTGATTAATCAGTGTATCAATAAGTTAAAATCAGGAGATTTTAGCGACCAGCTTTTCGAAGCCGTTAAAATGAATTATCTGAAAAATGAAAAAAAGAAACTGGAAAACATTTACTCCAAATTTTATGCGATTCTCTATTTAGACGTGGACAAAAAATCTGTCAACGATTACGAAAAGCAACTTGACAAGGTTGCCCAATTAAGCAAACAAGACTTGGTTGCCATTGCCAATCAATATTTTAACGACAATGTGCTCATTTATCGTTCCGACATCGGCAGTAAAAAGATTAACACCATAGAAAAACCCAATTGGAAACCCATTCCGTCACAAAATACCGATAAACATTCGGAATTTTCTCAAGAATTAGAACAATACAATTCCCTTCCTTCCCGAATTCAAAAAATCGACTTTGACAAGGATTTGTCCATTACGCATATCAATAATGTATTTGATTTGTATGCCACTAAAAATCCCTATAATGACATTTTCTCATTAAAAATCGTTTATGACTATGGCACTATTCATAATCCTGATTTGGAAAATGCCATAGGTTACTTCAATTTGCAGGGAACCTCATCCAAAACCCTTGAAGAATT
>JAKSMH010000164.1 GCA_024400715.1 Bacteroidales bacterium
AACTTACATAAAAATTTTGAATTATAAATCAGATGACAAAGAATGATTTCTATATAGAGATTCAACTTTCAAAGTTAAAAAACATAATTTGGTCCGTTTTAATTTCAAAAGTCAACTGTACCAACAAAAAAACTCCAACTGTACCAATGAAAAATAGCCAAGTATACAAACGAAAACCAGCTAAGTGTACCAACGAAAAATAATTATAGTGTTGAAAATTAAAAAAATATGTGTATTTTTGCAACGTGAAAATAATGATTGAAAATGAATGAATATTTGAATCGAATTGCAGACCAAATTTTGGTGGATAAATTGGATGCTATGGGAGCCGTGCTCATCGAAGGTCCTAAATATTGCGGCAAGACCACCTTGGCTCGCCAGCATGCCGGTAGCGTCCTCTATATGGCGGATCCCGATACGAAACAGCAGAATCTGGCTATGGCTCAAACCAATATTAAAAAGTTGCTTTCCGGAGACACTCCACGCCTTATTGACGAATGGCAGTTGGTTCCGCAATTTTGGGATGCGGTAAGAAACGAAATCGATAAGTGTGGCGAGGATGGTCAATTTATGTTGACAGGTTCTGCCGTCCCGCCAAGCCAAGATGAAATCTTTCATACGGGTACGGGACGTATTTCCTGGTTGCGCCTTCGTACAATGAGTTTGTGGGAGTCTGGTGATTCAACTGGCGATGTTAGCTTGAAAAAGCTGTTTGACCATTCACAAATATTAGACGGCTTTGCCCATATAGACCTTGACCGTTTGGCATACCTTACCTGCCGTGGGGGATGGCCCAAGGCCGTGCTGAAAAATAATCCCAAGTCGGCACTTATGCAGGCAAAGGAATATTATGAAGTGGTGGTCCGTTCGGATATATCAAGGGTGGATGGTGTGGAACGTGACCCGGAATTGGCGAAACGTCTGATGCGCTCCTATGCCCGTCATCAAGGCACTCAAGTTGGGGCGCAAACCATTCTGGAAGATCTTAAAAGCAATGAAAGCGAGTCATTAAGTGCCAATACTATATATTCTTATATAAAGGCGTTGAAAAAGATTTTCGTCGTCGAGGACGCACTCGCTTGGAATCCGAATATTCGTTCCCAAACGGCAATCCGAACCTCCGATACGAGATATTTTATTGATCCGTCCATCGCCACGGCTGCCTTGGGACTTGGACCGGCAGATTTGGTAAACGACTTGAATACTTTTGGCCTGATTTTTGAAACGCTATGTATTCGTGATTTGCGTGTTTATGCCGATGCCATAGGTGGTACGGTCTATCACTATCGCGACAAAAACGGCTTGGAATGCGATGCCGTGATTCATTTAGATAATGGTAAATATGGTCTTGTGGAAATTAAATTGGGTGGTGCCATCCCAATAGACGATGGGGCTAAGACTTTGCGAAAACTGGCCGATAAAATTGACACTACAAGGATGAAGGCGCCGTCGTTCCTGATGGTTCTCACCGGCATAGGAGACTATACCTACCGTCGTGCGGGAGACGGGGTAATCGTTGTGCCGATTGGAAGTTTGAAAGATTAGATTTTGTTAATCCATTATCCTATCAAGTCGCAATATTTCGCTCCAATCAGCTCAATGAGCTGATCAGGGGCAACTTCCACCTGATAGCCGACTTTCCCCGCACTGAAGAAGATTTTGTCGCAAAGGGTGGCACTCTCTTCCACGAAAGTGGCAAAGGGCTTCTTCATCCCAATGGGCGAACAACCGCCGTGAATGTAGCCGGTTAGCGGAAGAAGATCCTTTTGCTTGATCATCGCGATGTTTTTTACCCCTGCAGCCGTCGCGGCCTTTTTGAGGTCGAGGGTGCAACACACCGGAATGACAAACACATAGTGGTCTCCCGTGTTGGCAAAGGTAACCAAGGTCTTAAAAACCGATTCGGGAGATTCGTTGAGCAACTCTGCGATTTTTTCGCCTTCGGTAATGGATGCGTCATATTCGTGAGGGGTGAACTCGACGTTCTTTTGACTCAAAATCCGCATTACATTGGTCTTTTCCATTATTGACGATTAAATCATTGTTTTATATCGGTCGAAATACTTATTCTTCTTCCAGTTCTTTATGCTTGGCATAATTCCTCCATTTCTCAATCACGGCGGAAAAGTCTGCCGGTAGTTCGGAGTCAAAAAGCATAAATTTTCCTGTTGACGGATGAATTACGCCTAAGGATTTGGCGTGCAAGGCCTGTCGAGGCATCAAACGGAAGCAGTTTTCGATGAATTGCTTGTATTTGCTGAAGGTGGTGCCCTTCAGAATCTGGTCGCCGCCGTAAGTCTCGTCGTTGAATAGCGGATGACCGATATATTTCATGTGTACCCTGATCTGGTGTGTTCGTCCGGTTTCCAGTTGACATTCCAACAAGGTGACATAGCCAAAGCGTTCGATGACTTTCCAATGCGTAACGGCGTGCTTGCCTTGGTCGCTGCCTTCCGGAAAAACGGTCATCACCAGTCGGTCTTTGGGATTGCGTCCCACATTGCCCACGATGGTGCCTTCGTCTTCCTTGAAATCGCCCCAAACCAATGCCCAATATTTGCGTTCCAAGTCGTGATTGAAAAACCGCTTGGCCAAGGTCATCTGCGACAGCTCGTTTTTGGCCACGATCATAATGCCGGAAGTGTTTTTGTCGATACGGTGTACCAACATTGGACGTTGGACGTTGCCGTCGCTGTCTTTCTTGCCTAAAAACCTATAGGTAAGCGCATTGACCAAGGTGCCGGTATAGTTGCCGTATGCAGGGTGAACCACCAGTCCAGGCTGTTTGTTGATGATGATGAAGTCGTCGTCTTCGTAGGGTACGTCTAAAGGAATGTCTTCGGGAATGATTTCAATGTCGCGCAGGGGTTGCGGCATTAAAATGGAAATCACATCTAAGGGATGAACCCTGTAGTTTTGCTTTTCCGCTTTGCCGTTGACAAGAATGCAATTGGCTTTGGCGGCCTGCTGTATCTTGTTGCGTGAGGTATTCGGAATCAGGTTCATCAAGTACTTGTCAATGCGGAGCATTTCAGTACCCTTATCTACCGTAAACCGAAAATGTTCGTATAGTTCGTCTTTTTCGTCTTTCTCTTCCGCGGAAATCTTTTCTTCAGTCATAGTTGTTGATGCGAGTAGCGCGTAATGATATTATCTTCCGCAGGATTTGCAGATTAACTTCTTCACTTCCACATTGTCGAAAACGCAGATGGGCAGTTTGTCAAACAAACCGCAGAGTCGGGCCGCGGCACGATCGTTGGCCATTTTAACCGCGTGGGTGAAGAAACTGCTCATATAGCTTTCTTCGCGGTGCGCGGCAATGCTGATGTAGGAGAATAAAAAGTCGTTGGAGATGCTTTCGTCATTCAAAAATGGCTCCATAATGCTTAAAGCATATTGATAATCATGGTTTTTGACGAAATAGAAGGCCAGTTTGTAGGCATTTTGCCAATTTTCCAATTTCTTGTTGGTGATGGTCTTGATTTTGTCAAAAGTGGCATTATAAACCACTGCGCCTTCCGCTGTACTTGGGTTGTTGTTGATATAGTCTATGATCTTGAATTGATATTCTAAGTTGAGGTTGTTGATGTCTTCTTTGGAAAGGGTGGGGCAGGCGTAAAGCTTGTCGATTTCGGCTTGCGTTTTGGTAATGTCTGCCAATGAACTAATGGGGGTGTGGCAAACTTTTCCCACAACGACATTGTACATCACGATGGGGTTGGTGGGTTCGTAGGCAGCGGTTTTTTCCATTTGTGCCACCAAGTCGTCGCTGAGACTGGATGCAAGGAAATACTGCATATACAATTTGTTGTTCAACAATTGCTGGAAGTCCTTTTTGGCAGGAATTTTAAGGTTTTTCACGGCTTCCAAGCCATATTCCTTGGCTTCCACTTTCTTAATCATATAATTCTCGATGGAAGTAGCCAACTTGTAGTTTTTCTTAGCCATGGCCTTGTTGAATTTCCAAACGGTAAATGCTTCTTCCTGTTCACCGGCCACATCGTAGGTCACGTGCAAAACAAGTTTGATATATCTATGCTTGGCAAGATAGTCTTTTTCCAGGGCTTTGGCAATCTCGCTATTGTTGGCTTTGAGATTCCTGACGGCTTCTTCCTTGGTGTAAAGCGTTAAATCATAATAGTCGGGATGGTTGTTGACGTCGCGCTTGAAGTCTTCCCAGCCGTCGCTGTAGGTTATGTTGACCGTGATGCCGGGATATTGTTGTTCAAGGGTTTTCTTGATGCTTTCGGCACGCTTTTTCATATTGCCGATTTGTGTCTTGTCCGTGCTGTAGTTGATGGAATTTGGCGCCACGATGTCAATGCTGTTGATGTGGTAGGCAGGAGCATCGATGGCCTGAATGCTTGAATCCAAATCGGCCCAGGTGTAAGTCAGTTTTTTGTCGATAAGGGCAAATT
>JAKSMH010000165.1 GCA_024400715.1 Bacteroidales bacterium
CATAAACATTGGAGGTGGTGATTTCCCACGGATAATTGCCGTTATTCCAACTAAATGAAGTGAATCCTCCCGTTTCAAAGTCTTCGACCACTTTGCCGATAGGAATTCTATAAGCTTCGGCCAATTGGTATTCAGAATTGAAAATGCTGATTTGCATTGGATAGAGAGAGGCGATTTGTGCCTGTGGAGAAACGGTGATGTTGTAGGTGATTTGGGCAGAACCATCATTGTGGATAGTCGTAATGTAGTTGGTGCCATTGTTAACCGTAATGTCATTATGTAATGATGTCAGCATGGCTTGAAGATTGTGGATGCCATTGTGTCCGCTGTTTTTGAAAGTGACCGTGATCGTTCCGTCTTCACCGGGATTGATGCATCCTTCGGAAGCGGTACCCGCATTGATGACGATATCACCGATTTCAAGTTGAGGTGCATTGATTGTCAGATTGTAAGTACGTTCTGATGAGTTGTTGTCAAAATAGGTCTTTATTGAGATGTTTGTCGCTTCGTGGTCAGCCACGCCAGTGGCAATCTGCGCGGTGAAGGCATTGGTTAAATTGACCGTTTGACCGGCTGCGATGTTGCCAATGTAGATTGAATCTGTTGAGAAAGTGATATTGGATTCGGAACTGCTGATTTTGGCGTATGTGTTGTTGGCATTGACTGCCCCCATATTTTCGAATGACAAGTTCCAGTTGGAGATGCTGTTGTTGGTGAGGACGCTGCTTTCTTGCATAGTGGCGTTGCAGATTACAAAACTGCTACTTGGAGAGGCAAAGGTGATGTTTTGGAAAAACTGAATGTGGTTTTGAGCGGAGATGGCCACTTCGTATTCGCCGGGAACGAGTGTAGAAGGTAAAGATAGGGAAACATTGCCGTTGGCATCTGCGAATCCTGCCGCAATCAAGGTGTTGCCTTGCGTAAGTGCCACGTAGGCGTAGGGAACGGCGGTAATGTCAAGTGTGGCGATGCCAATGGGCATTGCGGAAGGAACATTGGCCTGCATTTCACTTGGTATGCCGAGATAGGTCTTCAGGGAAGGATCTCCAAAGAGGTGGTAGATTTCCCAATAGTATAATTTTTCATAACTTGTAGATGATTCTACAGCGAGGTTGCCGGCTCTGATAATGCCGCTATTGGTCACTTGCCAGTCGGTGTGGGCTTCGTTGTGGGTGTGCCATAATCTGTCGTATGCCCCCAAGTTATTGGCATCGTAGGTGGTTAGGCAAGCCGTTGAACGGTTGCCGACGGCCCAGGTGTAGTCGTCTGGCCAAAGCGATACGTTTGACGCACCAATGTATCCAACGGCTCCTTTGTTGTTGGCACGGAGGAGTTCTTCACCAAAGCTGTTGCTGTTGAATTTGCCAGAGAGACAGCAGTTGCCGATTATAAGACCATATTTGTTGGCATTGTTCATAGACGAAATATGGTTGTTGTTGAAAGCTGGGTCATACCATCCGTTAACGTCACCGTGGGCAGTATAGTTGGCATAACCCACGCCGGCTCCGATTTCTTGTCTGATAGTGGCGGCTTGAGAACTGCAGTTGTAATAGTGGGCATAAACCGTTGAGAAACCATTGGCATTGTTCAGATAATTGTCGGTGAGGTAATGGATTTGCCAGTCCGCGTTTTGGGGTCCCCAGTAACTGTCTGTGCCGGCAATGGCCACGGCCTTGGCCAAATAACTCGGGTCGGGCATCGTGTATTGTTCATACATCAGTGTCTTTTGAATTTGCGGGGTCAGCTGGCTGACATTCTGTGCCGAAAAACGGCCGTAATAGCAGTCTGGAATGTGGTCGTTGGCCGTCCAGCAGGCGTAATCTCAGTCGGTGACGTGGTCGTTGTCGCCACTGCTGTTTCTACTGTCAAAAGCGGGAATTTGAGCCACATCGCCAATCAGAAGCAAAAAGGTCGGGGCTGGATTTTCAGCCGTGGCCTGGGTATAATGCGACTTGATGAAGTTGGCAATGCTGGTGGTTGTCGTGCCCACAGTGCTTTCGTCCGTATAAGCGATTTCAACAAGGTAACCGATACGCTTTTTCCAGTTGATAAAGGAATTCAGTTGGTCATTGTTACGGAACATCGAATGGGCCACGATAAGGTATTTGACTGGCGAGATTTCAATGTCGCTACGAGTCGTTTCGACAATGGGATTGATGACATAATTGGCTTCCTTGCGGAAGTATCCGTTGCTGTGAAGGTCCTTCATCTCCAAGGTGGCGGGAATATTGGACCCCTCAAAGCTGATTTCAACTTCTACGTCTGTGTAAAATTTGATTTTCTTGCTGACCGGATTGTAGGAAACCGGGCAGATGGTCAAATTGCCTAAATTGATATTACGCGAAATGCCAACTTTCTGACAACTTGCCAAGTCAAGTCCGTAAAAACGGTCTTCTTGGTAACAAGAGCTGTCTTTCACCAAATGTAAAGGACCTTTGACCGATTTGGCGTAGGAAGGCTGTGCGGGGAAAATAGGGTGTTGGATTCCAAGTTCTTCCGCATCAATGATGGTGTAATTGGCGTTAATGACATTGATCTTGACATTCTCGCAAAGGGGGCTTTCAACCAGCGCGGAAAATGCAGGTAGTTCGGGCTTGCCGACCTCGCGGGAAAGACACAAATCATTATAAGTGATTCGTGTAAACATTCCACTTTCGGTTTTGACATCCGTGTTCTTTAGATTGTGAATGTCAAAATGAAAATTGATCCGAATGCTTTCGTAATCATTTTTCTGAATTCGAAAACAGTTGTTTTGGGCAAAAACAGATGTAGATACCCCAATGAAAAGTAAACATAGAAGAATACCGAGCTTTTTCATAATTATTGTGGATTTTTAGATTTTTAGTATAAAACGCCGATTTTTACGCCACCGAAGTGGTAAAAATGATTTTGTTCGCGATTGGTGAAATATTCCGAATTGTCGGGTTCGTTGGGCTCTTCCACACTATACTTAATGCTTGAGTACTGCATTTTATAGGTGGCCAGGATAAGTAAGGATACTTTTTCGCCAACTTTGATGTTGATGCCCAAACCGCTTTCCAGGAAAGGTCCCGGCTTCGCACCGTGAATGACCTTGGTGATGTTTTCCGGTTTTTGATTCATATACCATTTAAAAGAATATCCGCCATTGAAAAACCAGTGAGGTGCGATTTTTGTCCGCGTCATATTCACACTTAAATTCAAGGCCAATGGCACGAAAGCGGTGTATCTCCAAAAGTCCAGTCCTAAACTAACGCCCATAAAAAAATTAGGGTTGAATTGATAGGCCAGCACCTGACCCACTTGAATGTTGAAGAGCTTGTTGGGGAGTTCTCTGTTGGGAATTTTAATGCTTCCTGCGCCACCTGAATAGGCGACGGTGGTCATAAAGACGAATTTGCTGTCTTTGGGATTTTTGTATTTGCCCTTTTCCTGGGAAAATGCAGAAAGCGATAATGCTAAACAGAGGACGAATAAAATTATTTTTTTCATAATAAAATGTTGTTTTTCAGTTCTTTGGCAGTCTTTATAACCGCATCGCTGAGGTGCTCGCCGCCAATCATAGTGGCAATTTCCCGTATGCTTTCTTCGTTATTTAGACTCTTGATTTGCGTGTAGGTTTTGTCACCGCTGGCATCTTTATAGACAAAATAGTGTTTTTTGCCGTAAGCTGCGATTTGCGGCAGATGGGTGATGACAATCAGCTGGTGGTGATGCGAGAATTGCTGCATCAGCTGGGCCACTTTTCCCGCCACTTCTCCCGAAATGCCGGTGTCGATTTCGTCGAAAACGACGGTTGGAAGAAGCGCATTGTCGTTGATAATGCTTTTCATAGCCAACATCAAGCGCGACATTTCACCGCCGGAGGCGTTCTTTTCAATCAAGTCCATTTCTGACCCTTTGTTGGCTGAAAAGAGAAAGTCTATTTTGTCCATTCCCGTGTTGTTGGGTGCCTCCAACGAAATAAAATTCAGTTGGAATTGGCCGTCTTTCATTCCCAAGAGTTGGAGCTTGTCGGTCATCTCCTGTTCAAATTTGGTGCTGGCTTGACGGCGTTTGTCCGAAAGTTTCTTGGCCAGTTCGAGTGTTTGCGTGCGAAGTTTTTCACAATCTTTTTCCAACTGTGAAATTCGTGCGTCTTCGGTATCGATGGAAGAAAGCTTTTGGTCAATGCTGTCGCGAAGTTTGATGAGCTGTTCGTTGTTTTTCACCCGATGTTTATGCTCAAGCTTGATGAGTTGGTCCAAACGCTCATTCAATCGTTCCAATTCCTGAGGATTGACTTCAATGGCATTTTCTTTGCGGCGGAGGTCGTTGGAGATGTCTTTCAATTCCAGTAAACTGCTGTCAATGCGGTGACTTAATTCAGCTAATTCCGCGTCAAAACCGCACACGCT
>JAKSMH010000166.1 GCA_024400715.1 Bacteroidales bacterium
CGCTGCGCTCGCACCGCCTTCGGCGCCATTCCAATCGCTACCGCTTGTAGCGATGCGGCACGCCGTGCAGCTACTTCACAAACACCTTCCTAGTGAAACAAGTTTGCCTTTTTTAGCAGCGAAAGACAGCAAAATTGAGCAACATGAAAAAATTTTCACAGAAGTGTGCAGCATATTAATATTTTTTGTATTTTTGCACCCGCATTTAGCAATGATGGGGCGTTAGCTCAGTTGGCTAGAGCGTTTGACTGGCAGTCAAGAGGTCGTGAGTTCGATTCTCATACGCTCCACAACGAAAAAGTGCTTGCAAGTTTCCTTGCAAGCACTTTTTTTGTTGGAAAAAATGACAATGTGTCAAAATGGCGGACGCAATAAATTGCGTCCCTACAAACAGAATTGGAACGGATTCCCGTAGGGACGCGATTCATCGCGACAGAAAAACAATTTCATCACACTCAGCCTGACATCGTCGATTCCGGCCGCCAGTGTTGCCGACATAAGGCGGCCGGGGTGGTTATCTCCCTGCATATCACAATTGAATTTCCACAGAACTGAAATTGTCAGGTGTTTTAGTTACCACAATCTGTTTGTCAATTCTTTTTTTAACATCGGCCACGTGGGAGATGATGCCAATGAGGCGATTGCCCTTGGTCAGTTCAATGAGTGCCTTCAGTGCCTGCTGGAGGGAATTTTCGTCAAGGGAACCAAAACCTTCGTCCACAAACATCGTATCAAGCTGGATGCCACCTGCTGAAGACTGGATTTCGTCAGATAGACCGAGCGCAAGAGACAAAGCCGCCTTAAACTGCTCGCCACCGGAAAGGGAAATCACATCACGCCGTGTTCCATTGTAGTGGTCCAACACATCCAGTTCAAGTCCCGATGCAGCATTGCCACTGAAAGTAGTACGACGGCGCAATTCGTATTGTCCACTCGACATAATCATCAGCCGCGTGTTGGCACGTTGAATTATACGCTCAAAATATGCTGTCTGAACATACGTTTCCAAGTCAATGTGTGCTTTCCCACCGACTTTCCCGTTGGCAATGTCTGACAGTAATTTTTTCATCTGGTATTCTTTTTCAAACGAAAATAAATTTTCCGTGTTTTTCTTAACGTTAGTCAAAATATTATCGTTAATGGTATTGTTGGTTGACAAAGTTTGGATTAGACCTTCGGTCTGTAACTTTTCGCTTGACAGTTGGGCTCTTTTTTGCTCTGTTTCGGTCATATCTATCGTTGGCACATTCTTGACAAGTTCAGCCAACTCCTGAATTTGGCCATTTATTTTCGCCAAGTTTTCACCATATTTCTGTATATTTAAACTAGCTTGATTGATATCATCTTCCAAACTCTTTTTCTTTTTCTTTTTGGTTTCCAAGTCCTTTCTTGCTTCTTCTTCGTTAGCAAATGCAAGTCCCTGTTTGAGCGTGCTCAATTGATTTTCAAGTCCTTCCTTTTCGGCATCCAATCGAGATTTTTCCGACTTGTATGTAGCAATGTCATTGGTCAAATTGGCGAGGGTCTTTCTGTCTTCGGGCAAATCCTTTTCCAGCTGTTCTTTACGTTTTTTGACCGTATTGAGGTTTTCGAGTTCCTCCCCCAATTGTTTGTACTCTTTTTTGATATTGATTTTTCGTTCTTCAATTGCCGTTGGTGCATCCTCAATCTTGTCGATACCAAGCATTTGTTGAATGCGGGGAAGAAGAGTGTTCAAAGTAGCATTGAGTTCTGATTGTTTGCTACCGAATGCTGTCGCTGCATTTTGTGCCTTCTTATTCAATGCCTCAACACTCTGTTTAAGCCGGTCAAGTTGTTCTTGAGTGGGAGCGTCTTCCGGTTTGGTTGCCAATGACGGATGATGTTGGGAACCGCACACGGGACAAGGTTGGTTTTCTTCAAGGGTTTCCGCTAAAAAACCGGCTTGCGCCGCAATGAAAAGGTGAAAATTACGATTATAGTCGGCACTGGATTTACTGTAATTACTTTCAGCATTTTTCACATCAGACTGCAAATTTGGGAGTTTTCCAGCTTCATCATTGTATTGTTTGATATCATTATCCAAAGACTTGATATTTTCCGCTTCCGTTTCACTCAATTCTTTGCGACGAGCTGTCTTGGTAGTAATTTCCTCTGTTGGATCTTTAATGTTGTTCAATTCCGTCTCTTTTGCTTTAATGGAAGCATCAAGTTTGTCGTGTTTGTCTTGAGCATTTGTGAATTGGGCATTGTTTTCCTCAGCAGATTTTTTATTTTTTTCTATTTTTTGTAAACATTCAGTAAGTTTCTGATAATTAGGCATTAGCAATTCCATTTGTGGAATCTCTTGGGACAAAGTATCGATTTCTTGCTGATGAGACTGCGCATTGGCGAGATTCTTATCAAGACCTGGTTTAACCTCATTTTCCTGACGGTGTTTTTCCTTTATGGCAGCATCGTGCTTTTCCTTGTTGGTGGTATATGCTTTCAGTTCATCCAAAGACTTGTTAAGTTGGTCGATTTGCTTTTGCCTATTAAGATTTTCTTGGTTAAGCAGATCCTTTTGTGCTTTTTCTTCTTGAAGAATAAGTTCAATGAGTTCCATCATCTCTGTTATTGGCATCTCATTTTCTTTGATTTTCTTTTTGGCAATTTCAAGTTCTTTAGCACGAGAATTTTGGTCAAGGCAGACTGCGCCGTTAACATATTGGTTGATACTTTTTCGGATGTCGGCAACCTGGTTTCCCAGCGTATTGGCATCCTCCAGTAGTTTCTTTTGCAGGTCAAGATATTTCTGAGTCTTGAAGATATTACGGAAAATCTCAGTTCTCTCTTTGGTCTTGGTCAACAGCAGTTTGCGAAACTGACCTTGTGCTATCATAGCGATTTGCGAGTATTGGACAAAGTCAACGCCAATGATATCGCATAGGGTCTTGTTTACCCTTTTAACGTCGGTAATGGGGGCATTATTTTCGACATATAGCACGGCTGTTGCGTCAGCTTCTGTAAGCCCCTCCCCTTTGATTTTTGGGCGAAGTTGTTTGGAACTTCGGAATACTTTGTATTGTTTGCTGGCGTACTCAAATTCAAGTTCCACGAATGTCTGTGTATTCGGGTTAGCGTATGTGGAGCGAAACATAGAATCTTCACGGCCATTACCACTTGCTTCTCCAAACAACGCATAGGTGATGGCGTCAAAGATGGTGGTTTTTCCGGCTCCCGTATCACCAGTAATGAGAAAAAGTCCGTTGGAACCGAGTTTATCAAAGTCGATGACGGTTACCTTTGCGTATGGACCGAAAGCCGAAATAGTTAATTTATGGGGTCTCATAGTATTTCTATTTATTAAAGATTGAACCAATAATATTATTCAGATAGGTCTTCTGATCTTCGGTCATCGCTTGAGCATTCTGTTTTTCAAACAATTCCGCAAAAATCTCGTCCGGCTTAATCGTATTTATATTTTTAGGAGAACCAATAGATGTCAAACCAGCCTGCGTGCGCTTGTTGTCGTAGCGCAATTCCATTAGTCTGTGATAAATACTTCTCAACTTACGCATTCCATCCGGGATATCATCCTCATCGGTGAGGGTAATTCGCACGTATGCCTCATCGTACCCCTTGCCATCATAATAACTTTTGGCCGTCAGTTCATCGTAGGTGCCTTTTAAGTCATACCATTCGTGCATCGGAGTAAGTGGACGGGTGGAAACGACTGGAACCGTATTGCCATTGATTTCAACAATAGTGACAGACTTTTTATCGTTCACTTCGGAAAAAGAGTATTTGAGCGGTGTGCCACTGTAGCGAACGCTTTCTCTACCACAATGCTGTGGGCGATGGAGATGTCCTAATGCGACATAGTCAAAATCATCGAAAATGGATGCGTCAATATTGTCCAACCCTCCAACGACCATATCTTCCGACTCAGACGATGTGGCCCCAGTGATAAATTGGTGCGTAATCAACACTTTACGACAATCTTCACCGAGTTCAAAATGGTCAATGACATAGCGCATAGCGTCATTATAAGTCTTCAGTTCAGCACCTTCCTCGGCAAAATGTTGAACGATAGACGGTTTGATGAACGGCAGCAAATAGAAGGCGACATTTGTTGTGCCGTCATTCAATATAACGGGTTCAATCTTTCCGTTATACACGGGAGAAAGATAAACCTGGCTGGACTTCATAATTTCAGCGCCAAATGCGATACGTTCGGCCGAATCGTGGTTTCCGCTGATAATGAATATTGATTTCTTCAGTTGGACAAGTCCAACGAGAAATTGGTCAAAAAGTCTCACGGCCTCGGCCGAAGCGACGCTCTTGTCGTATATATCTCCGGCAAGGATAATAGCGTCAGGCTGTTCTTCCTTGGCGATGT
>JAKSMH010000167.1 GCA_024400715.1 Bacteroidales bacterium
TCTTTACGATAAGAAGAATATTAACTTAAATAAATAACAATCAGTATGATAAAAGACGAATTCATTAGAAGACACAACGGACCGAGTGAAGAAGAGGCCGCAAAGATGTTAGCTACCATCGGAGTAAAATCGATGGATGAATTAATTGAAAAGACAGTACCCGCAGCCATCCGCTTGAAAGAACCTTTGGCATTGCCCGATGGACTGACCGAATACGAATATTTGAATGAAGTAAACAAATTGTTGTCCAAAAATAAGGTTTACAGATCTTACATTGGAATGGGTTACTACAATACTTGTATTCCTTCTGTCATCTTGCGCAACATTTTCGAAAATCCAGGTTGGTACACTGCCTATACTCCGTACCAGGCAGAAATTTCACAAGGCCGAATTGAAGCTTTGTTGAATCACCAGACGATGATTAGTGGATTGACGGGCATGCCGCTGGCCAATGCCTCTTTATTGGACGAAGCTACCGCCGCCGGCGAAATGATGCTGATGTTCTTCCACAGCCGTTCTCGCGAACAGGTAAAGAACGACGTGAAGAAATATTTCGTTTCAGAAGACGTTTTCGCTCATTCTATTGGTGTGATGAAAACCAATGCGGCTCCTCACGGTATTGAATTGGTGATTGGAGACGCCGATAAGGTGGAATTGGACGACACTTTCTTTGGAGCTATGGTTCAATATCCTAATCAACACGGTGCCATCCACGATTTCTCCGCATTTGTGAAGAAAGCCAAGGAACATAATATCTTCGTGGGTGTGGCTACCGATTTAATGGCTTTAACCCTGCTGACTCCTCCGGGAGAATGGGGTGCCGATTGTGTGATGGGTTCCACCCAGCGTTTTGGTCTTCCAATGGGTTTTGGTAGCCCTGCTGCTGGTTTCTTCGCCTGCCAAGAAAGCTTCAAACGTCAAATGCCAGGTCGTATTATTGGCGTAACCATCGACGCTGAAGGCAATCGCGCTGTCCGTATGGCTTTGCAAACGCGTGAACAGCATATCAAACGTGAAAAAGCAACTTCTAACATCTGTACCGCAAGTGCGTTGACTGCTATTATGGCTGGTTTCTTCGGAATGTGGCACGGTGCGGAAGGATTAAAGAAAAAAGCTACCAAAATTAACGTTTTGGCCGGCGTTTTGGCTTCAGAGGCCGCTAAATATGGTTACAAGCAGCACAATGAAGTTTATTTCGACACCCTTTGCTTTGAAGTTCCCGCAGGCATTACCACTGACGATGTAAAAGTGGCCGCCATAGAACAAAAAATGAATTTTAATTACTGGTGCGACACTTGCTTCAGCATTGCCTTGGATGAAACCGTTACGTTGGAAGATGTCAACGATATTTTGTCGGTTTTGGCTCAGGCCGCGCATAAGGATTTTGAAGAATATGTCTGCAAATGCTGCGCCAATCCAACATTGAATATTCCAGCCGCCTTATTGCGTAAATCTCCGTTTATGCAACAGGAAATCTTCAATAAATATCATTCTGAAACAGAAATGATGCGTTATATGAAGATGTTGGAAATCAAAGATTTATCATTGAATAGAGCGATGATTCCACTGGGTTCCTGCACGATGAAGCTGAATGCTGCCGCAGAAATGCTGCCGTTGAGCTGGGCCAATACTTGCAACATCCACCCATTTGCCCCTGCCGAACAGGCGGAAGGTTATTTGGAAATGATTGCCGAAGTGAGCCAATGGCTGGCTGTCATTACCGGTTTTAAGGCGGTGTCTTTACAACCCAATTCTGGTGCCGCTGGCGAATATGCCGGTATGACGGTAATCAGAAATTACCATATTTCACGTGGCGAAGGTCATCGTAATGTATGCTTGATTCCAGCTTCAGCACACGGTACCAATCCTGCTTCTTCCGCTAAAGCCGGTAACCAAATCGTTGTGGTTAAGTCCACCGAAAACGGTGAAATCGACGTGGAAGATTTGCGTGCCAAAGCTATTGAATACAAAGACCGTTTGTCTTGCTTGATGGTAACTTATCCTTCAACTCACGGCGTATTCGAAGAAGCAATTCTTGAAATCATCAAGATTGTTCACGAAAACGGCGGTTTGGTCTATATGGATGGTGCCAATATGAATGCCCAAGTCGGTTTAACTTCTCCGGGAACAATGGGTGCCGATGTTTGTCACCTCAACCTGCATAAGACCTTTGCTATGCCTCACGGTGGTGGCGGTCCTGGTGTTGGACCTATCGCGGTAGCAGAAAAATTGGTTGATTTCTTACCTAACCACGCCTTGATTGAAACGGGTGGCAAAAACGGAAGCCAGGTTGCCTCTGCTCCATACGGCAGTGCCTACTTGTTGCCAATTACGCACGGATACCTCAAGATGTGCGGCGGTAAAGGTTTGACAGAAGCTACCAAATACGCTATTTTGAATGCTAACTACATTCGTGCCCGTCTCCAAGGACATTACAAGATTCTCTATACCGGTACCAATGGTATGTGCGCCCACGAAATGATTTTGGATTGCAATGAATTTGATAGAACAGCTGGCGTACAGGTTGGCGATATCGCTAAACGCTTGATGGACTATGGTTTCCACGCTCCAACCGTGGCATTCCCGGTTCACGGCACTTTGATGGTTGAACCTACCGAAAGTGAACCATTGAGCGAATTGGATAGATTCTGTGACGCTATGATTGCCATTCGTCAGGAAATTGCCGACATTGAAAGCGGCAAGGCCGATAGAGAAAACAATGTCATTAAGAAAGCGCCTCATACAATGAATGTGGTTTGTGCCGATAATTGGGATAGACCTTATACCAGACAACAAGCTGCTTTCCCAATGCCACACGAAGATAAGTATTGGCCAACGGTAAGTAAGATTGACGACGCTTACGGTGACAGAAATCTGGTTTGTTGCCTTGATAAATAATCCATAATTTACCAAGAAGGTCAAACTACTTTCTATAATTGATTTAAAATCAATGTTAAAAAGAAGGTAGTTTGACCTTTTTTTTATATTTTTGCAGATTATTAGTGAAAATGATAGGCTATGAAAAAATATATCTTTGCAGTTCTCGCTTTTTTATTGAGTTTCGGGACCGCTTTCGCTCAAAAATCGGAAATTGGAGCTTTTGTCGGTACTTCATTTTACATCGGCGATATAAGCCATTCCACGATTTTTTCGGAATGTGGCATTTCCGGCGGTGTTGTATATCGCTATAACTTTACCCCACGTTGGGCCTTGAAAGCAAATATTATCTTTGCCGAAGTTCACGCCAGTGATGCGAAAAGTAATGGAAGTTATGAAAGAAACCTGAGTTTCAAATCTCCGATAACGGAACTTTCTGTTCAGGCCGAATTGAATTTCCTGAAAATCTACAATCAAAAAGGATATAATCGTTTTTCTCCATACGTCTTTGCCGGCGTCGCTGTGTTTTCTTTCAATCCGCAGGCGCAATATAATGGGAAAACATACGATTTACAGCCCCTCGGCACAGAAGGTCAGGGCTTGGATCCTTCCAAAAAAGAATACGCGCTTTGTAGTTTTGCGGTTCCTTTTGGCATCGGCTTAAAGGTGAATATTGGTCGTTTCGTCTCCATTGGCGCCGAGTGGGGTATGCGTTTTACCTGCACCGACTATCTGGATGATGTGAGCACAACTTACCACGACAACGCCGATTTGCGCTATAAACGCGGTGATATTATGGCGACGTTGGCAGATAGATCTCCCGAAATCGGCGGAGCCGTCCACGAAGCGGGTACACAACGCGGCAATTTTAATACGACCGATTTCTATTCGTTCTGCGGGGCAACCGTCACTTTCAAAATCGGAAATGAAAATAGGGTTTGCGACATCAAACATAAGGAAAGTGTCCGCCACAAATTAGGAAGAAAGAGATAATACATGGAAAATATTATTAATCAGATAGATAAATCTCGTATTCCCCAACATATCGCCATCATTATGGATGGCAATGGCCGTTGGGCCCAAAAACAATCCCAACAACGTATTTTTGGACATCAACACGGCGTGGAAGCCGTGAGAAGGGTGATTGAGGCCGCCGCCCAAGCGGATGTGAAATTCTTGACTCTTTATACTTTTTCTACGGAAAACTGGAACCGACCCAAAGAAGAAGTCGATGCCTTGATGTCTTTGCTCGTGAAGGCCGTGCATAGCGAGTTGGAAAAATTGAAAAAAAACAATGTTCGTTTGAAAGCCATCGGCAACTTGTCGGCCTTGCCGCCCACTTGCTATGAAGAACTGCAGCGCGCGTTGCGCGAAACCGCTGAAAATACAGGCTTGACTGTCGTGCTTGCCTTGAGTTACAGCGGAAGGACAGAACTTGAAAACGCTGTCAGACAAATTGC
>JAKSMH010000168.1 GCA_024400715.1 Bacteroidales bacterium
CAACCGTTGCAGGACAGTATTTGGCAGCGATGGCCAAGATGGCGCAATCCACTTCAGGAAGCTCTTCCACCTTGTGGTGACATTTGATGCCTTGCACTTCTTCTTCTTTCGGGTTGACAGCATAAACCGTGCCTTTGAAATTGCTGTTGAGCAGGTTGCTCAATACTTTTCCGCCGGGTTTGTGAACATCGTTGGATGCACCCACCACGACGATACTTTTAGGATCTAATAGTTTAGGATTAATCATATTGTTATTTTATTTTGATAATTGATTCTGATAATAAGAATTTAGGCCAATTTCATATCCCGAATGATGGCCTTGATTTTGGCTGAAAGTTCGGCGTTGATTGGGTCATAATCGGCAATCTGCGGCAAACTGCCCACCACACCGAAATAAAACTTGATTTTCGGTTCCGTGCCGGACGGTCTGGATTTCGGAAGAGCAATGACATCTTGGGTGCCGTTCTCAAAATCATAGCTGATGCCGGCTTGGAAATCCTTCATAACCAAAACTTTCTGTCCGTTGATTTCCTTTGGCGGATTGTTTCGGTAATCTACCATCATCTGGGCAATCTCCTCGGCCCCGCTTTTGCCCTGCTTGGTAAGTGAAAGCAGGTCTTCCTTGTAAAAACCGTATTCGTGGTAAATTTCGAGCAGCATTTCATACAGACTCTTTCCATTGGCCGCGTAAAATGCCGCCATTTCGGCAATCAGGCAGCAGGCAATCACGGCGTCCTTGTCGCGTACGAAGTCACCGGCCAGGTAGCCGTAACTTTCTTCACCGCCCCCGATAAAGGTCTTTTTGCCTTCAAATTCCTTGATTTTTTCGGCGATATATTTGAAGCCGGTGAGCACGTTTTCGCACGGAACCTGCAGGCAGGAAGCCATACGGTCTATCAATTCCGTTGTCACGATGGTTTTGACAATGAATTGAGAACCTGTGAGTTTGCCGAGAGCTTTCCATTGGGTAAGCAGGTAGTGAATCAGCAGCGAGCCGGTCATATTGCCGTTGAGCAAAATCATTTCGCCTTTGTCGTTGCGGATGGCAATACCCACGCGGTCGGCGTCGGGGTCGGTGGCCAACACCAGGTCGGCATTCTCGGCCTCGGCTTGCGCGATAGCCAGCGTCAAGGCACTTTTTTCTTCTGGATTGGGTGACTTCACCGTAGGAAAGTTGCCATCGGCAACGGCTTGTTCCTTGACGATGCTCACATTTTCAAATCCGTACATTTTCAGGGCTTGGGGTACCATTGTGATGCCCGTGCCGTGCAGCGGCGTATAGACGATTTTGAGATCCTTTTGTCGGGCAATGGCTTCCGGATGCAGCGACAGACCCTTGACCAATTTCAAGTAGCTTTCGTCAAGTTCGGGTCCGATGATATGGACTTTCTCCGCTTTTCTGTTCCATTGGATGTCGTGGATGGTTTTCACCAGATTGACCTCTGCGATGGTGTTTTTGTCGTGGGGCGGCACCAATTGGCCTCCGTCTGACCAGTAAACCTTGTAGCCGTTGTATTCTTTTGGATTATGGGAAGCCGTCACCATCACGCCTGCTTGGCAGTGCAGATGCCGCACGGCGAAGGAAAGCACCGGGGTAGGGCGCAGCGCCGGAAAGAGGTGGCAGGTGATGTCGTTGGCAGAGCGAACGTCGGCGGTGATGTCGGCAAAATACGGACTGTTGTTGCGCGAATCAAAAGACACCGCGACACTGATGTCTTGTCCCGGAAATTGTTTTTTCAAATAGTTGGCGAGGCCTTGGGTGGCGGTGCCTACCGTGTATTTGTTCATCCTGTTGGTGCCCACGCCCATAATGCCGCGCAGACCGCCCGTGCCGAATTCGAGGTCGCGGTAAAAGGCCTCCACCAGTTCGTCGGGATTGTTTTGTTGGATGTCGCGCAGAGTTTGTTTCGTTGCTTCGTCGTAATCGTCGTTAAGCCATAAATTGACGCGTTCTTCAATGCTTCCGTTCATAATTCGTGTTTTTATAAATACATCTTGCAAAGATAGTAAAAAAATCTTGATTTAGTTGACACTTTTATTTGAGATTTATTGTAAGTATTTAATACATAGAATATTATTTATTTGGGCGGCCCGGCACCTGGCGGTGCCGTCGCGCTGTCCGCTTTACTCCGCTTGGTGTTTGTCACGGCCGTTAGGGCGGCAAATCGGCTTCCTCCGGTCGCCTTTTGCCGCCCACGTCCGTAGGCAAAGCCCCTGCGCTCGTGCCCGCTCCCATCGCTCCCGCAGGGTAGGGGTCAGGGGTCAGGGTTTAGGGTTTAGGGTTTAGACGTGAAGGAAGCGACAATGCTGTTTAATTCCCCTCCTTTTAGGGAATCGGTGCATGAGCGAAAAGGAGGAAGAGACCGCAGGTCTCACTGGTGGCCGCCAGGCCGGGGTGTAGGGCAATGTGGTCAAAATGAATAACTCCGTATTTTTTGTAACTTTTATATATGTTTTTTATAAAAAACAATATCTATATAAATCGTTTTGTATAAAAAACAATCTCCCGTATTTTATTCATTATTTATCGGAATGGTTTAATATAGAAAACCAAAGGCCCAAAGAGGAATTTTCCTATAGGTGGCGATATCAATTTCGTCTGCGGCAACATAGGCGTTTTCGACATTTTTCACTTGTTCGAATCCTTTTTCTGCGCCTCCCACCTCGATGTTAATGTTCTTATTTATACGAAAATCCCCGTTTTGCAAGCCACCATATTCTACAATATGGCCTGCTGCCGAAAGTTGATTGCAAAAGAAAGTTTCTCTAACCGTTCCTATTTGGGGTGTCGATGATGATAGCGTATAAAGAAGGTTGCTGTTGTTGAGAAGGATTTTGTCTGGTTTTTGTAAGTCCCCGAAATGGTCCACGTCGGCAAATAGGCGCCGTATCAAGGACGCCTCTTCGAGATTCTTGAAATATCGAAGCAGGGTTAGTCTTTGCAGCCCGACATCCTTGGAAAGCTTCGACACATTCACTTCATACGGGACCATCTGGGAAATGAGTTGTAGAAGTTTGCGGATCTTGCGAGTATTGCCCAGTTCCATATTTCGATATTGTGTCAGTTCAACGTCAATGATATAATTAACCACCGATTCAACTTGTATGGGATATACTTTGGGACTTTCGAAATAAAATGGGTAATAACCTGACGAAAGGTAGTGACGAAAGTGTTCCAGGGGATGGCATACGGACTTTACCTTCCAGCAAAACTCATTGGGTTTGGCCAGCAGTTTTTGCAGAGAAATGGGATTTACCTTTATACCTGAAACAAACCATAAATATTCACGGAAAGACAGTCCGGGCATTTCATATTCCACCATTCTCCTTGACAGGTCTGAATGTCCGTCATTTATTTGCAGCAAAGAAGACCCGCTGATGACGAGGTGTAGGTCTTTGTGGAGGTCGTAAATCTCTTTTACCTCGCTGCTCCAATTGTTGTATTTTTGGATTTCGTCAATAAACAGATGGGTGCCGCCCCAGGCACAAAACCTGTCGGCCAGTTCCACCAAACTGTGTGAAGCGAAGAAACCCGTGTCTGCCGAGCAATAAAGGACGTGTTGGTCGTCTGGCGCAAAATGTGTCTTGATGTATTGCAGCATCATCGTGCTCTTGCCAACTCCTTTGGCTCCCTTGATGGCAATGAGACGAAGCGACCAATCAATCCGGCGGATGAAATCCCGAAAGTAGGACATCGGGACGTTTTCCAAATATTGATGATGACGTTCAAATAAAGTATTCATAATTTCTTGTTGATTTTTTAGAATGCAAAAATAATAAAAAAAACATTCTCTTGCACACAAAAATGTTTTTTAAAATGAACAAAATTCATATAAAATTGTTTTATATAAAAAACAATAATAGGCATTTTTAATGACGTGAAGGTTGCAATGATGCTTATTATTCCACTCCTTTCAAGGAATCGACGCATGAGCGAACACAGAGCCAAGCTTGCTTTTCCGTTACTTTCTTTGCGACCCAAAGAAAGGTTTTTCGCTGATGTAGAGACGTGGTGCGCCGCCAATTCCCCTCCTTTGTTGTGTAGTCCAATGGATTGAAATATAAAAACGCAGTTTGTGTTACACAACAAAAAGGAGGGGTGGCCGTAGGCCGGGGTGGTAAAATCGGGCGGAATTGATGTCGGCTTGATCTTTTGGTTACTTTTCTATCAAGAGAAAAGTAGCGGAAAATTATTCATAAATTTTGCGACTTTCCGAATCAAAAAGTAACAATTCTCCAAAAAATTAAATTTTCATTTGTATAATTGAAAAATTCTCATGTTTGCAAATTCATAATAGTAATACAAATTACGGTAATGCA
>JAKSMH010000169.1 GCA_024400715.1 Bacteroidales bacterium
CGGCCACGACATCCTCGGCGTCTATGATTCGCACGAGCGAGGCAACGCGATAGTTCTTCGCGGTGATTTCGACGCGGTGGGCATTCCTGAGACGATTGAACTTCCCTATGCCTCCGAAAATCCGGACTACTCCCACAAATGTGGGCACGACGGCCACACCACGATATTGTTGGGCGTTGCCGAACAGCTTCACACCCACCCTATTTCAAAAGGAAAAGTCCTGCTCTTCTTTCAAGCGGCGGAAGAAACCGGTGAAGGTTGCGGCCAATTGCTTACGACCCGCTTCCTCGATTCCTATAATATTAATATGGTATATGCGCTGCACAACATTCCAGGTTTACCCATCGGCAGCATCACTTGTTGTGCGGGAAGTTTCACCTGTGCCGTCATCAGCTGCGAGATTCAGCTTCACGGTCGCACCGCACACGCCGCCGAACCCCAAAACGGCATATCTCCATTTCAAGCGGCCACAGACATTTCCCGAAGACTACTGAGCCAAAGTCATAACGATTTACGAGATGAGAATTATCAAATTGTCACTTTAATTGAATCCCACATCGGGGAAACCGCCTACGGCGTTTCAGCGGGAAGCGGTGTGCTGCGCTTTACCCTTCGCGCCAAAACAGAAGCACAACTGCAGCAACTCATCAAAGACACCGAAAAAATCGTAACAGAAGAAGTAGGACAGACTCCAGGTCTCAGCTCGGACATACGCTGGTTGGAATATTTTGCCGGCGGACAGAACTCTGCCGATGCCGCCGCACTGGTTCGCCAAAGTGCCCTAAATTTAGGATTGGATTATATTGAAAAAGAGGTTCCATTTACTTGGGGCGAGGATTTTGGTCTGTTGACGCAACATTATCCAGGTGCCCTCTTCGGTTTGGGAAGTGGTGAGAATTGTCCCCCACTCCACCATCAAACCTACGATTTTCCAGACGAAATCATTGAAAACGGGGTGAAGATGATGATGATGATGATAACAAAAAGTTCAGATGGTAAAAACTCCATAGTAAAGACATGAACGTAAAGTAATAAAAAAGGGAAGTTTCCCGACAAACTTCCCTTTTGAACGAAGCGATTTCTAAGATTACTTTTTCTTGAAATTGTACGAAACTTTCTCAATATAACTATCGTTATATCCATTCATTACCATATATTTACGTGTTCCTGACAACGACATTTCTTTTTTATCAAGCACGTCAATATTTAGATCCCACTGATAATTAACACCATAGTAAGTATCGTTTTCTTCAGTTTTAGCAGTTATTGATAAAGAATTATTGCTAAGAGAGTATTCTCCGCTTAATACCTCACCTTCAAAAGTAACAGAACAGCTACCATTATCCCTGAAAGACCATATTTCTTGATTGTCTTTCTGATTTGGACTACTTGTTACCATCCAATTACCCACAATATTCTTTTCGTTTTTGTTGCATGAGGACATGAAAATCACAGTGGTAAGCATCAATACCACCATTCCAAAAATTTTTAATTTGTTACGCATAAGCATTTAATTTTTTCGCGCAGGATTCCTATGCACTATGTTAAAATATCATTGAATAGCACATAAAAAAGCGCGGGAACCCAAATCATCACTTATCCCGTCACTCAGGCTCTCGCATTGCCCTCCATCCGAGGATAAGCAATGTCGAAGCCCACGCTATATGCATAAAACGGATTGTCGGGAAATCCGTATGGTACGAATACGTTTAAACGCATCGCCACAAAATACACAACCATGGACATTGACCATTGCCTTACCATGCGGATGGATTTGAATTTGCGAGATTCGAGTGACCGCAGATAAGACGTTGATTCAACGCCTTTCTATGTTTATCGCACGCCAAAAAAAGCTTTGGTCGTTTGACGATGCAAATCTACATAAATTTATTTAATTACCAACATATAAAACAATTTTCCGTCAAATTTCAACAAAAATCATTACCTTTGCATTTCAAAACTTATTCATATTATGGCTCATATCAAAACACATATCGAACGACAGAGTGGCTTTAAATTTTTAACCGACGAACTTCAATTTTCGTCACCGATGGGTCGCAAGAAACTATTACACAGAAAATTTCTCACCGACCCCTTTGAGCTTCAAATGGAATTGGAAATCCAACAAGCCGTCGTTGACTTTGTCGAAACGCATCACGACACGCCCGTGATGGCCCATCTGTTGGAGCAGCTCTGCCAAGTGAACGACATCAGCCAGACCTTTGTCAACTTAGTCGATGGCAACACGCTGGACGACATTCAGCTTTTTGAAGTCAAGAAATTCAGCCTTATTTGCTGGAAAGTAGCCAAACTGCTCAACGATAACGGTTTCGACTGGATTCCATTCCACGATTTGTCCATTGTCATCGACACCTTAGACCCTGAAAAGAACAGACTGCCACAATTTCATATTTATTCTGCCTATAAACCTGAATTGGCGGAAATACGGAAAAAAATAGACCAGACCACAGACGAAGAGGAATTGGCAAAACTGAAATGGGAAGAAGCCCAATTAGAAGACGGCATTCGCACGACATTAAGCAAACGATTGTCATTCAAAGCATTACAAATACAAGAAAACCTCAATCAAATCGGGTATTTGGATTTGCTCATTGCGCACGCCGAACAAATTCGCCACTGGCATCTGTGCAAACCGACCATTACAGAAGAAAACAGTAAATTCAAAGGGCTGTTCAATCCTATCGTTAAGCAAAACACGGGAAAATTCCAAGGCATCGACATAGAACTGAAGCACGTCCCCACCCTCGTTACGGGATCGAATATGTCGGGCAAGACGGTGCTTCTCAAGACCATCGGATTAGCCCAAACGCTTTGTCAATTTGGATTTTTTGTTCCTGCCGCATCTGCCGAAATTGCCTTGGTTGACGACATTCTGTTCAGCATCGGAGCCAAGCACTCCGAAATGAACTGGTTATCCTCTTTTGCCGTGGAAATTCTGAACATCGACAAGATTATCAAAGCGGCCAAGCAAGGTCAGCAGGTATTGGCCTTGGTAGATGAATTAGCCCGCACCACCAATCCCGAAGAAGGCAAGGCCTTAGTTGCCGGCTTTGTGGAAATTATGTCACGACACAAGGTGGATGCCCTCGTTACCACGCATTACAGCGGTTTAGACACGCCGTGTCGCAGGTTGCGCGTCAAAGGATTGAAAATCAAAGACAACGAGCAGCAAATTACGCCCGAAAACATCAATCAGTTTATGGATTACAGTTTGGTGGAAAGCCATTCGGACGATGTCCCTCACGAAGCGGTGACGATAGCCGAGATCTTCGGCATTGACGAGGAATTTCTTCAGATTGCCAAAGAAAAGCTATCGTGATTTAAACATCTTTCATTGAAAGGGTGATTCTTTTTCTATCCACTTCAATTCCTATTATCTTGACTATCACTTTCTGATTAAGTTTAACCACTTCGTTGGGATCTTTCACAAATTTATTGGCCAAGCGGCTCACGTGTACCAAGCCGTCCTGATGCACGCCGACATCGACAAAGCAACCGAAATTCGTAATATTGGTAACGATTCCTGGAATCACCATAACTTCTTTCAGGTCATTGATAGAAGTGATATTTTTATCAAATTCAAAGACTTCATAATCCTGACGGGGATCTCGTCCCGGCTTGTCCAATTCCTGCATAATGTCATTCAAGGTAGGCAATCCGACCTTTTCTGTAATAAAATCCTGGAGATTGATTTTGCCTCGTAATTCAGCATTGGACATCAATTCGGTCACGGAACTATTGACCTTTTTGGCCATAGCCGTAACCACGCCATAACTTTCCGGATGGACCGCACTGCCATCGAGTGGATTTTCGGCATCTCTAATACGCAAAAAGCCGGCAGCTTGTTCAAAAGCCTTTGCACCGAAGCGAGGCACCAGTTTTAAAGCCGAACGATGTTTGAAAGGGCCGTTTTCATCTCGATAGTCCACGATATTTTTGGCCAAAGCGGGGCCCACGCCGGAAACGTAAGCCAGCAGTTCTTTGCTTGCCGTATTCACTTCCACGCCCACGCTGTTCACGCAACTTTCGACCGTTTCCTGGAGACTTGACTGCAAGCGGTTTTGATTGACGTCGTGCTGATACTGTCCAACACCGATGGATTTAGGATCGATCTTTACCAATTCCGCCAATGGGTCCATCAGTCGGCGACCGATAGAGACAGCACCTCTCACGGTAACATCATAATCCGGGAACTCTGCCCGTGCCACTTCTGAAGCCGAATAAACCGACGCACCGCTTTCATTGACCACCACGGCCTTCACATCACGTTCAAAGGGGATATGG
>JAKSMH010000017.1 GCA_024400715.1 Bacteroidales bacterium
AATTTCAGAATTTACCGGTCTGACGAAAGAGGAAATTAAGGCTATAGGGGTCAGAAATTAGGGTTTAGGGTTTAGGGTTGAGGGGTGAGGGTTCAGGCGGGGTTGGTTATGTCGGCTATCTCTTCAACCCAAAACAGTAGAGATGCGGCGCGCCACGTCTCTACCACCATTGCGTTCTGCGTTTCTACTATGTTTGTCGTTCAGGATGTAGGTTCCGCTTCGACCTCCTGCCGTCGGTCTTGCGGAATGGTGTGCGCACGTCGTGTGTGAGAGATAATGGGCGGCATCACGAGCGTGAATAAACCTCATTCCGGGTGCCGCCGCCCATTATGTTTTTACACCAGTCGGCAGTCACCATTCCGCAAGGCTGCGAAGCAGTCGAAGCGGAATCTCCCCACAAGACCTAACGTGATTCATTCCCGTAGGGACGTGGCGCGCCGTGTCTCCACCTACCTTTGAAATTATATTTGGACATCAATCTAAGTGTATTGTTTTTTTATGTATATTTGCAACGTGCAATTCTAAGGTTTGCATTTTATATGTTAGCGCAATGAGCATTCTTACAGTGGATGATTTTTCGTTGGAATTCAAAAATGATGAGGAATGGAAGTCCATCCTTCATCATATTTCCTTTTCTTTGGAAAAAGGTCAAGCTGTTGGAATTGTGGGCGAGTCCGGTTCTGGAAAATCCGTTACGGCATTGTCCATTATGCAGTTGCTGAATCGAAAAAAAACACGGGTGACGTCTGGCTCTATCTTTTTTGAGGAAGAGGAAAAACCGGTGAATTTGTTGTCACTTTCAGATAAACAAATGCAAGCGATTCGCGGTGCCAAAATCGGAATGATATTTCAAGAGCCGATGACTTCGCTGAATCCGGTGCTGAAATGTGGCGAACAAGTGACAGAAGCCATCCTGCTTCACAATAAAATTTCCAAGCAAGAAGCAAAGGAACAGGTGATAAACTTGTTTAAAGAGGTAATGCTTCCTCGTCCGGAGAAAATTTTCGATTCGTATCCACACGAATTGTCCGCTGGCCAAAAGCAACGTGTGATGATAGCAATGGCTATGAGCTGTCATCCCAATATCTTGATTGCCGATGAACCTACCACCGCATTGGATGTGACGGTACAAAAGAATATTCTCGAGTTGATTAAGGATTTGCAGCAAAAATATGGAATGAGCGTGATTTTTATTACGCACGATTTGGGTGTGGTGGCTGAGATCGCTGAGAAGGTCATCGTGCTTTATAAGGGAGACATCGTGGAAACCGGTCCTGTCCAGGATATTTTCAAATGTCCCAAGCATCCTTATACGAAGGGATTGTTGGCTTGCCGTCCTCCTTTGGATATTCGTCCGAAGCATCTTTCCACCGTGGATGATTTTATGCGGAGTGCGGCAGAAAATGACGTGCCGGCGGTAGATATCATTACGTTGGAAGAACGTCAGGATTTTCATCGACGCCTATATGCCGATACACCGTTGATAAGCATCAATAACTTGTTTAAGACTTATCCTATCCGAAAGCGAAAGTTGTTTGAAAAACAAGAATATGTGCACGCGGTTCAGGATGTGAGTTTGGAAGTCTATGAGGGCGAAACCCTGGGCTTGGTTGGCGAATCCGGCTGTGGAAAAACTACGTTGGGGCGTTCTATGATTCGTTTGATTGAACCCACTTCGGGTAGCGTGACATACAAGGGACGAAATTTGCTGGATTTGTCCAGACGAGAAATGATGCGACAGCGTAAAGATTTGCAAATTATCCTGCAAGATCCCTATTCGTCATTAAACCAGCGTGTTACCATTGGAGCTGCCAGTATGGAACCGATGCAGATTCACGGACTTTATCCAATGACCACGAGAGAAAAATGCGGACTATCGAGTTGTTGGAACGGGTTAGTTTGAATGAGTCTCACTTTTATCGTTATCCGCACGAGTTTTCCGGTGGACAACGTCAGCGTATAAGCATCGCTCGTGCGTTGGCTGTCAATCCGCGTTTTATTATTTGTGACGAGTCGGTTTCTGCCTTGGATGTTTCCGTTCAGGCGCAGGTATTGAATTTGCTGAACGAGTTGAAACAGGAGTATCAGTTAACCTACATTTTCATTTCCCACGATTTGTCCGTGGTCAAATTTATGTCCGACCGTATGGCTGTGATGCAAAATGGACGAATTGTTGAATTAAATGATGCGGATGAGATTTATTTCCATCCACAGACTGATTATGCGAAAAAATTAATTGGAGCAATTCCTAAAGGTATAAATTAAAGCAAAAATATGAAGGCAAAACAAGTTGTTTTATTGATTCTTAGACTTTTTATCGGATTATTTTTCATAACGACCGCGGTATTGAAACTTTTTTCATTGGACGAATTCGAGGTTTATATCTATAGTTTTAATATTTTTGGATTTGTTTTTTCCACAGTGGTAGCCCGTTTGGTGATTATGGCTGAACTGTTGTTGGGCATTTGCCTGATGTCCAAGATGTTGTATAAGTATGCTTGGTGGCTGACCCAGTTAATGCTCTTGGGTTTTACTTTTTTGCTGATTTATATCGCTATTTTTAGAAATGACGCGAATTGTCATTGTCTTGGCGATTTTGTTGAGTTGAATCCGGTGGCTTCTATCATTAAAAACTTGGTGACGATGGCTTTGCTCTTCTTAGTTAAAAACGAAGAGGATTACCAGTTCAAGGGTAAAAAATGGGCCTTGACAGCTGCTTTTGTTGTAGCTTTCGCTGTCCCTTTTTGTGTTTTCCCGATGGACGTTGTTTACAATAAATTTGTTTCACCGATTGATCAAATCAACGAGGAGGCGTTTGCCAATATTCAAGTTGACAGTACGATGACCGATTTTGATATTAGTAAGGGAAATTATGTCGTGGCGGTTTATGCTTCTGGTTGTAAGTTTTGTAAAATGAGTGCAAAGAAACTCAATCAGATGTTGGAAACCAATCAAGTGGAAGCCGATAAATTCCAAATTTTGATTTGGGGAGATACGGCTCATATCCAGCAGTTTAGAGAGGAAACGAAGTGCGAGCGATATCCGTGGCACGTTATTCATCCCTACCTTGCCATAGATATGGTTTATGGCCAATTTCCCACGTTTATCCTCACGCACGATGGAAAAGTAGTCAAGGCGTTTGACTATCGTGGAATGGATGAGAAAGAATTGACAGAATATCTAAAATAAATTTATCTGCAGGTACGACCATTGTTGGAATAATTTCCACAATCTTCGTTGTATGCGATTTCTATTTCCTGGTCCGGTGTGATATTCGGGTTGGTGCAGGTGCAATATTTGCTGCATCCGCAGCAGCATAATGCTAATAATGCTGAAAATAAGAGTATCTTTTTCATTTTTCTGCGATAAATTATATTGAATATAAATTTCTTGGCAAAGATATAATTTTTTTGGGAATTATTCTCCATCGTCTTGCAAGGCAGCAGTTTTTATTTATGATTTCCCACAAAAAAACTGGATTATCCCATTCAATCTTGTTGAGATTCCGACGTTTCCTCCTTACGTCGGTAACATCGGAATGGCGACATACCTTGTGGGCGTAATGGCGGCGGCGCAAAATAGGAGGTTAATGTACGTGTTGGGTGCCGCCGCCACTTCTTGCCTAATGATTAATCGCCATTCCGATGAAGCGTAGCAAAATCGGAATCTCTTTGCAAGACGGAAGGGGATAATCCAAAAAAAAATCATCGTCCATTAGACGATGATTTTTTCATTATAAAAGGATGTCTTGTAATTATTTTCTATCTCTGATAATTTGCAAAGTGCCGTGGTAGTTGACGGTTTTGAGTTTTCCCTTATAATAGAAGGAATAGTAATAAGTACCGTCGCTGACTTTGCTGGCATCGAAGACATTTTCGCCCACGATGATACCATTGTCTCTGTTACCAGTCATATCCATAAAGGTGTCGTAATGTTCGGCGTGATATACTTCCTTGCCCCAACGATCGTAAATATAGAGTTCGTTGTTCCTGTATTTATCGGGGTCGTATTGGTTCATTGAAGTGTTGAGGTTGCCGATGGCAAACACATCATTTACACCGTCACCGTTAGGGGTAATTACATTTGGAAAGACGAGATCGGCTTCCAGGCTTACCGTGTGGGTGATAGAGCTGTTGCATCCTTCGGGTGTGAACATCGACAAGGTTACGTCGTAGTCGCCCCAAGTTGAAAAGCTGTGTTCCAATGCGTAGGCGGAAGAGTCAACGCTGCCGTCGGCAAAATCCCATTTGAAACCCATATCGTCACCAAATTGGGTGGTATCACCTTGCACTTGGAAGAAGATGGAACCATCGGTTTCGGACCATAGGGAAACTTCTGGAAGAGCGTCAAATTCAGCGGTGGGTTGATAATTAACCGTGATGTAATTCCATTTGAAGAGCGAATCAACACAACCATCAGCAGTGGTGATGACCAACTTGATAGTATAAGTTCCGCTATGTTCAAATTTCAAATCAGGATTTTTCTTATCTGAAGTAAGAACAACATTCCAATTTTCGTCGTAACAAGTCCACAAATATTGCAAGTCCACGCCGTCAATGCCGTAACTGGTGTTTTGGAAATGAACCGTCAATGGCACACAACCTACGGTATCCGAAGTGGTGAATTCGGGTATTGGCTTGGGCAATATGTTGACATTGATTGAGTCGGAACCACTACAAGCCAAACCATCTTCGTTGGTAACAGTTACACGTACGGAGTATTCGCCGGCGGAAGTAAGGTAAATGTCAGGAGTTCTTTCACCGGTATTCCAAATAAATTCGCTGCCGGGATAATCATAATGTGATTCCAGCAAGTAAAGTTCACCGTGGCAAATATCGACATCGGGTCCCAGATCGGGGTGAGGTCTTTCCACGACTTCAATATTCAAGAGGGTGTCGTAATGGCAATTGAATTCATCCACCACGGTTGCGGTATATTCAATATTACCACTACTATCGGGAATGATATAGCTACCTGCGGCACCAGGGCCAGTGATGTACATAGAATCCGGGTGAACAGTGTAGGTCCAGTCTTGTGGCAACAAAGAAGGATCCAGAGCCATTTCCCATTCGGTGAGCCAGCCGTTGTCAACACCGTATCCATCCAAAACGGTGATAGACCAAGTTCCGTTCATAGGACAGCCAATCAGTTGACTAAAAGGTTGGTCTGGATGGTAAATTTGTGTCATATTCGTCATATTGCTGGAGTCGATCGTGGTGGCGTTATAGGATTGGAAAACATTAGGAACGCTGTGGGTATTGACAGTTTCGTAAACGTAACCGCTACCTGATGCGTAGGTATAGCCCAAGGCGGTGTTGTTGGACCAACAATAATTCCAGGTATGTCCCATTGGATTCGTGATAGGATCGCATTTGTTGGAAGAATTATCGTTGGCATCGTTTGCCTCACCAAAATATGCGCCAGTAGAAGTACTACCTGCGGCAGCATTCCAACCTATATCGGACGTTGGGATTTGTCCTGAGCAGTTAGAGCTACCACCATTATATTTTTTCAGCAGTGCGGCTCTCTGTCCATTGGGACATTCCAATGCGATATAGATATCGCCAACGAAAGAGTGTTCCAACTTGGCACGCACATATAAAATGTCGTTTTCATCCTGGATGGTTGCGGTCGGAGAGAAAGCAGTAAACGTAACACTTGAACGATAGGCGCATCCGCTACCGCAGTCTTGGCCGTCAGGCAAGAAGATGGTGTCGCAAACTTTCAAAGTGGTTAACTGTTCGCTATATACGGAGTCCACTTGGATAATGGAAAGATTGGAATAGGTGGCATCCACGCTGATTTCGTCACCCGTACACATTGGAGGAAGTTGAGATACTTTCTTGATGGGGTTTTTAGAGGTTCTAATTCTGAAGATTGCGGGCATTGTGCATTTACATCCCGCACTGTCTTCAATATTGATGCTGATGTCATAACCTCTTCCTACTGGGAAATAGTGGTCCATTGTATTCATTCCAACGTCTGAGTATTCACCTTCTACGCTGAGATCCCAGTAAAAAGTTGATGAGGCATCATCCTGATGATAACTAAAGTCGTTATCCGGGAATACGCCGTGTACCACCATGTGCAAAGTGTCGTAGGGGCATAAGTCCACGTAGAAGAATCCGTCGGGTCCCTGTATGGGATAATGTGAGGATAACAACGAGTCGATTTCAATGCTTACACGTTGGCAGGGGGCAACGCATTCGGTGTTGATGATAAAGCCAGTTCCGCAGGAGTCAGCGTCAGACACGAACTTCAACGTCAGTGCGCCAGATGGGTTGCTGACAGTGGCGGTATAATAAAGGTCTTGGGAAGAGGTACCTGCGGCGACGGAATTGTTGATGAAACCCAAAAGAAGTGAGTCTGCATCCGTCGTACCATCATAAATGAACAATGTGTCGCTGTCGTGAACGTCAAAATCGGTAAGAATGATCTTGATTTGAACGCAGTGGGCGGATGTGTTATTGGAGTGGATCGTCAAAAGGTCGTTGCGATTAGGACCGTAATCCCCATTAATTCCGCCGTTATCATAAATGACGAAATTACAACCCGTAACATCGGAGGAACCTGTTCCCATCGTGATTACCGTTTGGGCCATCATCGTGACAGAAGCCAAACAGAATAATGCGAATAATGCTAAAATCTTTTTCATAGGGAATATTTATTTTTGTTTTATATCAAGTTAAAGTTTGTATCCGTATTGTTCGAGACGTGCTTGTTTGAGTGCTTCAAAGTGGTAACTCGAATGAACAACCAAGTAATAACCGGTATTGCCCAAATGATATACAACAGGTCTGTTGATATTTTGTTCCAGATTGTAATTGTAGCGGTTGACGCATTTGTTGGCGATAATCTGACTGTAATCGCAGACTTGTCCCTTTTTGACGGCCATCTTCAATTCTCCCTTGTCAATGTATTCTCCTTCCGGTGCGGGAAGTTTGTCGATGACGTAGCAAAATTCTGAAATGTTGTAGTTCTCAATAAACAGTTTTTGCGGATTGTTGGCCTTCATATCATTGATTTCCGCTTCTGAATAAACTTCATTAAGTAGCGGGTCAATGATGAAAGGCAATTCTTGTCGTTGGGCAAAACAACCCAATGTCAACAGAATTGAAATTGATAAAGTGATAACTTTTTTCATAACGTATTGTTTTTCAATGTTTTATATCAATATAAAATCTATTTTTGTTATTGTCATACATCCATAAGACGCATAAAAATCCAAAAACGTTACAAAAATACGTATTTTTTTTGAAAAAAGACTGAAAAAAATCTGAAACGATGTGATTTTGACTATTTTGCATTACTCGTCACCATTCCGATGTTTCGGACGTATGGAGGAAACACAGGAATCTCAACAAGATTCCGTTTTGTATTACTATAGAATGGCAAGTGCTTGCCATTCTATGGCAAAAATTTTCAGGAATAATGTCAAGGAGTTAAAACGAAAAGTGTCGGAAGAAATTCCGACACTTGAAGTGGTGCTGACGGGAATTGAACCAGTGACACACGGATTTTCAGTCCGTTGCTCTACCAACTGAGCTACAGCACCAATTGTTTTTTAGCAGTGCAAAAATACAAAAAAATTTAATCGAAACAAGTTTTTTGATTTTTTCTTTCAAATTTATTTCAATCTACTGATAATCAATATTATATATTCCAAAAAGAGATGTTTCAATAGATGTTCTTATTAATTTTCCTGATTGAAAGCATAGTTTTTTGGGAGTTATTCGTCCAATTTTGCGCCGTAGGCGAGATCACCGGCATCGCCTAATCCAGGTACGATGTAAGATTGGGCGGTGAGTTCATCATCAACGGCGCCGATCCAAAGGCTACAGTTATGGGGCGATAATTCACTTTGAAGATATTCCAGGCCTTCGGAGGAGGCGATAACGGAAACAAAATGCGTATGCTTGGGTTGGCCGTTGGTGAGTAGTTCCTTGTAGGACAGCACAATAGATTGGCCGGTGGCAATCATCGGGTCAGCAAGAATCAAAGTCTTGTCCTCCAGATTGGGTGCCGACAAGTAGTCAATCTGTATTTCAAAACTTCCGTCACGATGCGGCTTTCTGAAGGCGGAGATGAATGCGTTGTTGGAATCGTCAAAATAGTTGAGCAAACCTTGGTGCAGAGGAAGTCCGGCACGTAAAATGGTGGCCAATACCGGTTTTTCTTTCAAAAGGTTCATATTGGTCGAACCTAACGGCGTGTTGATTTCCCGTTCTTCGTATTCCATAGTTTTGCTGATTTCGTAGGCGAAAATCTCCCCTAAACGTTCCAGATTTCGTCTAAACCGCATGCTGTCCTGCTGCACTTCTACATCTCTGATTTCAGCAAGGAAGTGATTGAAAATCGAATTTTCTTTTCCTAAATAGTTGATTTGTTTCATATTTTTATGTTTGTGTTTTTCAGACAATAATTTATTTCATGATGGATTTGTAAAGTTTGATTAAGCGTCCCAGGTAAAAATCCCTGGTGTGGCAAATCATATTAAAATCATAGGCCTGTCCACCTAATCCTTTATATAGGCGTGCCACATTTTCGTTCATTGAGCCGTTAAAGTCCAACTGCAAAGCCTGTCCGGCATTCCGTTTGATGTATTCGTCTAAAAGGAAAAACATCGGTTTTTTGTCTGCGTAAGCGTTGTCGCGTCCTGAAAACCAAAACCAAAGGCGTTGTTTGTCGCGCAACAAGAGAGCACCTGCAACAAGCTGGCCTTCAAAGGTAATGCCGATGGTGTCTAAAAATCCGTAATTAAAGGCGTGATTGGCCATTATTCTTAAAGTGGTGTAATCACGTTTTTTGTAGTGGACGTTTTTTTGTTTTCCCCGATTCTTTCTAAATAGTTTGATGATGTTTTCGATGTTGGCGTTTTCCACGTATTCTAATCCCTGTTTTTTTGCGGATTTGATATTGCGAGTGGTGTTTTGTGAGTAATTTTGAGCAATGAAATCATAGGGTCTGTTGAGGTCCAGTACGTGAGAAATCATCCCGATGACCTTATCTTCAATGAGTGTGCAAGGGTTGTTTCTGTTTAGGATTAAGTCAATTTGCCGAAATCGTTTGGGGATGGCATCAAAAAAGTCCTTTACTTTTGTGGCGGAAATGGGTTCAGGGGAAAAAATGCCCAAACGGTTGGAAAAAAACGGGGTATAGATATATTTAATAGACAATTTGGTCCTCGTTGGCAAGGGCATAACGCTTTGGTAGTCATCTTCTACCAGAGCGCACCAATGGGGAGAACTGATGGAAAGAAAATCAAAATCGGCAAAGATAGTGGTGTTTAATGACTTTTGGATTGTCAAATTCCATCTATCTTTGTCGATTTCTGAATGCTTAAGAAAGCGTATCATCTGTTTAATTCATCAGAATATCCAGAATCTTGATAGCGCAGTCGCTGATAACGGAACCTGGTCCGAAGATGGCGGCGGCACCGGCTTTATACAAGAAGTCATAATCTTGTGGAGGAATAACGCCACCAACGATCACGATGATGTCTTCGCGACCCAATTTCTTCAGTTCTTCACTTACCTGAGCCACCAAAGTCTTGTGTCCGGCGGCCACAGAGGAAACGCCCAATACGTGAACGTCGTTCTCAACGGCTTGCTTGGCGGCTTCTTCTGGAGTTTGGAAGAGAGGTCCCATATCCACGTCAAAACCGATATCGGCATAGCCGGTTGATACCACCTTGGCACCGCGGTCGT
>JAKSMH010000170.1 GCA_024400715.1 Bacteroidales bacterium
GAGGCGTTCCATATTGACTGAAAGCTTGTCAATATAGTAAGAAATCGGACGATTGAGTTTTTCCACCGTTTCCACATCCAAATCCGTACTTTCCGGAATGGCATTGTTGACTCTGAACAGGTTGACCGCCGCCATCACCGCCTCGGTCAACGTATCCGTCGGGGCAAAATCCCGGGGCAATTCGCCTGTTAATTGGAGACGCTGACACAACAAAAGAATCATTTTGTCCTTCTGATTCAAGGATAAACTTTTGGCCGCCAAAGGTTCGAAAAGTGAATCTTTAAGTGGATAGAGACGCTGCAATTCCTGTCTCAGACGCAGGTATGCCGAATCTTGTGATGCCATTGCCGTCAGAGTCGGGGTCAGGGCCGGCCATTGATGCAGCAATCCGGCCACAAATGCCGAATCGGCAGTTTGCGCTTGATTAAACCACTTGTTGCCATTGACCAGCTTAGGATCGGTAGCACCAAAACGCAATGCGTTGGCATACTGCACATAAGCCAAAGTCAAATGTTTTTCAAGATGGAACAAGGCGGGATATAAAGTTTCCGCAGAATTATCCAACTGATGATTTTTCAGCAAATTGATACAGGAATCAAGCTCTTCCAGATGAAAAAGAGATGATGGCAGTCCGTGCGTATAAGATTCTGATAAAAAGAGAAATAAGGTATCGATTTTATGTTCCTGCAAGCCGTTCAGGGTCCACAGCGGCTCATAAGCGCGCTGTTGGTAGAACTGCTTGACCGCATTACCGTAAAAGACAAAGTCAGGAGACAAGGCGTTCATCTCCTGACTTAGGTATTGTTGATAATCCTTCTTGTTAAACGAAGAGTATTCATCGAACCAATGCGGTATAGGTTCTACCTCCGTATTCTTGGTTTTACAAGACAATAAAAGCAAGAGGAAAAGTACGACGGCAAACTTTTCCCAGAAGGATTTTTGGGTCATTAATGATTTGCTTTGAATGCTTTTAATCTTTCTTCAAGCGCAGGGAATTGATTTCTGTTGACCAAAGAAACGCAGGCACGGAGACCTTCGGTTCTTTCGCTGCCGGTGATGGACAAAGCGATGGCACTGATGCCATAGTACAAAAATTCCTTCAACAGTTGTTCGCCGCTCATACCCGGGTATGCCAGCGTAAAATAGAAACCGTCGGCCAGTGGTTTGTCGCCATCCTTGTCATATACGATAACGAAACCATTGTCGAGGAACATTTTCTTCATAATGGCTGCTTTTTCGGCATATTCCCTTACATCGTCCAAATAATTATAAGTGCCGTTGTTGCAAGCTTTCAAGATAGCGGCCAAGGCATATTGGGCTGAATGAGAAGTACCTGAGCTGATAGCATAAACAGTTCCATAAATGATGGCTCTACCCAATTTCGGAGTACCAAAATAAGGAACGAGATCTGGAAATTCGCTATTATACAGTTTATTGGATAAAATCAGCAAAGCGATACGTTCACCGGCATAACTAAAGGCCTTTGAACCGGAAATCATCAAGGCGTAATTGTCGGTATATTTACCCACGGAAGGTTGGAACACGCCCGGTTTGGAAATGTCGCGGCGGAAATCCATTCCGAAATAGGCCAAGTCTTCGAAAACGAAAACATCATATTTATTGGCCATTTCACCGATAATCTGCAATTCTTCTTCTGTCAAGCAAACCCAGGAAGGATTGTTGGGATTAGAATACATAATAGAATGGATATTTCCGTTTTTGAGATAGCTTTCGAGTTTGTCTCTCAACTTGGCACCACGGTAATTGTAAACGTCAAAAGTTTCGTATTTGAGACCCAGCACACGGTGTTGCTGTTTTTGTACAGGAAAACCGGGGTCGATGAACAGCGTGGTGTCGCGTTCCTTGCGGGCGCGGACGAAAGTCATAAAACCGGCCATACCAGCCATCATTGAACCGACGGTGGGGATACAGCAGGCGGGATTCACGTCCAAATCGATGAAATTTTTCACGAACTTGGCTGCTTCCTCTTTCAATTCAACCGTACCGTCAATGTCGGGATAAATAGCTGCAACGCCATTTTGCAGAGCGTTGATTTGTGCATCCACACCGATTTTGCAGGCGGGAAGTCCTGGAATACCCATTTCCATTCTCACAAATTTCTCGCCGCTGGCGCTTTCGATGTCATTAATCAAACGCTTAATTTCGCGAATAGAAGCTTTACCTACTTCTTTAATGCCACTATTGGCCACAATTTTGTCAACAATTTCTGCTGGGATGGGTGTATTTTTCATTACGTAAGTATTTATGAATGTTTAAATTTGGAGCAAATATACTAATTTTTTGGCAACCACATACACGTTGTCAATATTTATCTTCTTTTTAAAAAGTTGCGGCGAAAAAATGGATGGGGCAACGACGCTAATTGGCTTGTTGGCGACGGAATATGGTTTTACCCACATTGATCCAATGGTCGGCGATACGTTCCGCATTGGAAGAGAGCGACAAATATTCTGCGCCGACAGACGGGGTGCAGATGCCGTTGGCCATTCTTTCGATATGATTTTCTTCCATTTGCTTGGTATAATCATCAATTTGATCTTCAATCAAATCACCTTCTTTGAAGGCCTCGATATCATCCTCGCGATAGGCCTTCATCATTTTTTCATATAACCTACTGATCATCAAACGCAGTTCGGAAACCTCCTGTAATGCAATTTCAGAAAAGCGGGCCTGTGAGGCCTGCAGGGTCTGGGCATATTCCACTATATTCTCGGCATAGTCGCCGATACGCTCAATGTCGCGAACCGTGCGGAACACGGTGGTCAGGTACCAGTGGTCGTTTTCGTCCAACTGTTTCTTTTCGGACAAGCGCACCACAAAATCCACAATTTCAAAATTGAGGAAATTCAATTCATTCTCCACCTTTCTAAACCTATCGACTTCCTCAAAATTCATACTGCTGATGATGGTGAAGGCGCGATTTACATTTTCATTGGCCAAAGAAGCCATCTTAACCACTTCGTTTTTCGTCTGTTGCACGGCAACGACAGGGGTTTTCAGCATATTATTGTCGATAAAGTAAAGGCGAGGAGCATCAGGATCAGGTGTTTGAACACCATCGGGAATAAAGCGGCATACCGTCTTCACCATTAGACTTGTCAAAGGTAAGACAATCAGCACCGTTATCACGTTAAAGAAAGTGTGGAACATGGCCAACTGCGTTTGGGGCGCCCCCGGAAACATCACTTCAAACAAAGTGCCAAAGGAGAAGTTGCCGTGCGAAAACACACTCAACAAGGCAGCGACAATCATAAATATAACCACGCCGCTGCAATTGAAAATCAGGTGAATCAGAGCGGTGCGTTTGGCATTCATTCCACTGGTTAGGCCCGCAATGATTGCCACCACGCAAGAACCGATATTGGAACCCATCGTCAAGAAGATGCCCTGGTCCAAGGAAATCAAGCGGGTATAGACCATAGCGATGGCGATGGAAGTCATCACGGATGAGCTTTGGATAATGGCGGTCAACAATGTACCGATAAGGACCAGCAACAGCGGGTTGTTGATTTTGGCCAAGAACAACTTAACGGAATCCAGGGCGGCGAAGTCAGCCATAGAATCGCTCATCAGGGTTAAACCCACAAAAAGCATACCGAAACCGGTGATAATGCCTCCTAATTTTTTCAGCATTTCCTTTTTGGCAAAGAGCATCATAAAGGCACCGATGCCAGCAAGGGAAGAGAAAATGACGGAAGTGGATAAGGTATTGGCACCGAACATACCCAAGGCCACAATCTGCGCAGTAATGGTCGTGCCAATATTGGCTCCGTAAATCATCGTGGCGGCCTGAGTCAAAGAAATAATGCCCGCGTTGACAAAGCCGATGACCATCACGGTAGTGGCACCCGAACTCTGGATGGCCGCAGTGGTAATGGTACCTATACCGACGCCTAACCACTTGTTGTGAGAGACCTTGGAAAAAAGGGAACGCAATTTCTGTGAACTTGCCGACTCAAGGTTAGTACTCATCATTTGACAGGCCACCAAGAAGATGCCAATCCCAGCGGTTAACATCAAAATTGCAGATAAAATTGCCGTTACAGACATAATTTCAAAAATTTTTCACCAATTTAATTATTTTGCAAAAATACACAAATTTTTGAATGGTTCTCAAAAACTTTTGAAATTGTCTTCTTACGTCTTGCCAAGAGATTCCGACCTCTCCACGATGCCGATGTCTATACCTGGTTCTAACAACCATCAAGGCCGGCAGGTAAATCAGAAGCGTTTCAGTTTTGCCCTGTCAATGGGGTCGATGGTGAAAACGTCGTCGCTGAC
>JAKSMH010000171.1 GCA_024400715.1 Bacteroidales bacterium
AAACATTTCCTTGCTGTCGGCACTGGTTCCGTAATCGCTGGCCCAGTTCCAGCCAATCGTGAAGAGATGGTATCGCAGCATATCCATCACACCCACTTGGGGAATGGCAACGCGGAACAGATCGGGACGTTGGTTGACGCAGGCACCAATGAGCAAGCCACCGTTGGAACCACCCATAATGGCGATTTTTTGCGGATTGGTGTAGTTTTCGTTAATCAAATATTCCGCGGCGGCGATAAAATCGTCGAAAACATTCTGCTTTTGCATTTTGGTGCCGGCTTGATGCCATTCTTCACCGTATTCGTTGCCGCCACGAAGGTTGACCTGGACATAGATGCCACCGTTTTCCAAAAATGGCAAGCGCAGCGTCGAAAACGACGGTGGCAGGCCGATGTTGAATCCGCCGTATCCATATAGTAAGACTGGATTATTGCCCCTAAGGTTTAATCCCCGCTTATAAGTGATAAACATAGGAACCTTGGTGCCGTCCTTGCTGGTGAAGAAAATCTGCTCGGTCAGGTAATTTTCGCTTTTGAATTTTACATTAGGTCGAATGTATAATTCTGATGCGTTTTTGTCCATATCATATCGATAAATGCTCGTGGGAAAGGTAAAGGAGGTGAAAGCGTAGAAAATGTCTTTTTCGTCCTTGCTTCCGCTGAAGCTTACCGAACCCAAGGTGGGCAGCGATACTTCGTGGAGCTGTTGACCGTCAAGCGTATATATGTAAGCGTGGTCGGAGCAGTCTTGACTGTAGGTTAAAACGAGTTTCCCGTCTATGATTTGAGCTGATTTCAGCACATTTTCGCTTTCAGGAATTACTTCTTTCCAGTAGTTGACTTGTGGAGCAGAAGCGTTGGCCTTCATTAAACGATATTTTGGTGCTTTGTAGTTGGTCAGAATATAGATGTCGCTTTCCATCGTTTCCACAATGCTATATAAGTAGTTGGCATCGGTGGTGATTGACGAAAATGAGCTTCCGTTCTTTCTTAAGTCTTTGAAGTAGATATTGTTGCCTCCACTAAATCCATCCTCGCTGATAAACATCATCGTTTCGTCTTCGTTGACTTGGGCAGTATAGAAGCGCTGTGGGTATTGCTTGTTCTCAAAAACCAGCTTGTCTTGTTCTTGTGCTGTGCCTATTTGATGGTAATAGATCTTGTGATTTTCATTCACATTGGAATACTCCTTGCCTTCTTCTGGGGCATCGTAGCGGCTATAGTAGAAACCGTTGCCTTCCCAGGCGGCATTGGTGAATTTTGCCCATACAATATGGTCGTTGGTGAGTTTTTGGGTGGTCAAGTCCATCACGTAGATTTCAACCCAGTCGCTGCCGCTGCGCGAAATGGTGTAGGCGAGGTATTGGCCGCTTTTAGAGAAATTGATGCTGTTGAGGGCCACAGTGCCGTCATCGGAGAGTTTGTTGGGGTCAAGTACGACTTTTGCCTCGCCATTGAGACTTTCCTTGACGTAGAGAACGCTTTGGTTTTGCAGTCCGTCGTTGCGGAAAAAGTAGTATTTGCCGTGCTTTTTGAACGGTGCTCCAAATTTCTCGTAGTTGCTAAGTTCTGTCAACCGTTGTTTCAGTTGGTCTCTAAATGGAATACGGTTGAGGTAATCCTGTGTGATTTTATTTTCCTGTTTTACCCATTCCAACACTTCGGGGGCGGTGTCGTTCTCAAGCCAGCGATAGGGGTCGGCCACTTCCGTGCCAAAGTATGTATCTGTAACATCAACTTTGGCAGTTTCAGGATATTGAATAGGGGCAGATTTCTTATCGCATTGCGTTAACATAAATCCTAAGGAGATGGAAATGAGAATAAGGCTTGTTCTTTTCATCGAAGGTGAATTTGTTTAGACTAAAAAGTTACTTTTTTGAAATCTCTCCAATTGTACTTGGCTTGTACGATACCATTCTGAATGATGATGAGGCCCGGATTGGAACGTACGGCATCGCGAACCATAAACGGTCCTTTGATTGGATCAATGGTGTTTTCATAGATTGGAAATTCTATCTTGTTGTCGCTGATGAATTGGGCAATGCTTTCCTGGTTGGAGTTCGTAATTCCCACAATCGTAATGTCGTTGTCCAAACAATGACGGACAATGCGTTTAAATTCATCATTTTGAATGCCCTTAAGATTGGTTTCGATTAAATCGTACATGAAGAAAATATAAACGGGTTCTTGGCTGCGGAAAAATTCGGCAGCCATATCGGAACCGTCTTTGTCAAGCATATTGAAACCATCGTGTGGGGCTCTTTCGTATTCGGAGATAATGCTGTCTTTGCGGTCTAAATATTCATATTTGTCATAGAAATCAGGAATGCTGTCGGTTATGGTCATCAGTCCGTCTTCAGAGAGGTTGACCAAACTGCTGTCTTCGGTATTTCTGTAAATGAAAATAATGTCTTGAACCGCGGGCTTTTCAATGAAGCTGTCAGCCACGTTTTCGCCGACTTTCCAATTGCTGTAGTCAATGAAGGGAAGATGACGGAAACAGGAAGCTTGGAAGCCGAAGACCAAGATGGCACCTATGGCGGCAAAACACCATTGCCCCAATTCTGTTAGGCGGATGTCAGGAATGCTTTTTCTCTTGAAGAAGATAATCAAGGTTGGAATGATAATGACGACATTCTTCAGGAAAGTCTCCATATTGCTGAGATGTACTGCTTGGCCAAAACAACCACAGTCGCGAACAACGCCAAAGTTGTAGCCGTGATGGATTTCCAAATACTCGGCGATGGCCAACCATAAGGTTAGCAGGAAAAAGAATCCCATAAACAATAAATAGCAGATGGATGTGAACTTGATTTTAATGCGGAAAAGCATCATAAATCCCAAGGTGAATTCAGCTGCGGTCATGCAAAATGCGCAAAGCATCGAAAGCGGATGCAGAAAACTCATCCCGAAAGAGGTGAAGTATTGGTCGAACGTGATGCTGGTGGCAACAGGATCAACGGCTTTGGTGAAACCTGAGTACAAGAACACGCAAGCCAATAAAATACGGATGATTTTTACCCAAATTTGTTCTTTTCTACTATTCATTGTTCGGTTATTTAATAAATTAATGTCTGATAAAATTAGCAGTTGTCACATTCTTCCTTTTCAATGACCAGTCTGATGAGCGAAAACATCGCATAATTGATAATGTCGTAGTAATTGGCATCCAAACCTTCTGAAATGATAGTGTTTCCGTTGTTGTCTTCTATCTGTTTGATTCTCAGTAGTTTCATAAGGATAATGTCGGTTAGGGAACTGATGCGCATTTTCCGCCACGCCTCTCCATAGTCGTGGTTTTTGTTCATCATCAAATCTTTGGCTTGATTTAAATATTTGGTATAAAGTCGGATGGCTTCTTGGGCGTCGAGGAGTTCGTCCATGGTTTCGGCCACGCCGATTTCCAATTGAATAAGTGCCATCACGGAGTAGTTGACGATACCGATAAATTCAGGGATAAAGCCTTCGTTAATCTTGGCCACTCCCTTTTCCTGAATGCTTCTGATACGTTGGGCCTTGATGTAGATTTGGTCGGTGAGTGATGAAAGTCGCAGGATATGCCAAGCGGTGCCATAATCGATGGCTTTCTTGGAGAAAATGTCGATGCATTGTTTGGCGACTTGGTCAAATTGAGCTGAGGTATCTGGCATAACGCTTATTTTTTGATGATTTTTTGAATGTAAACTTGATTGTCGGTATCGGTCACTTTGACAAAATAGATGGCATTGGCCCAATTGCTGATATTCAGTGTGTAATTGTTTCCGCTGATATTGTTGAGACATTTTACGCTCTTTCCCATAATGTCAATGATTTCAATGCTTTTCATATTATTGGGGCATTGAATGTTAATTTGTTCTTTGGCGGGGTTGGGATATACACACAATTGTTGGTCTATTTCATTGTTTTCAATGGAAGTGGGGCCCATTATCGTTCCGGAAACAGGGAAGGTGATATTGTCGATCCAAGCGCAATCGCTGCCGTTGGAGCTTGAATAGTCTTTGGAATAGGTGAATTTGAAGGTATGATTGCCTACAGGAACATCAAAACTGGCTTCGCCCCAGGCCACTTCGCCGCTCAATTCTTCTTTTACGGTTCCGTCAATAGCGAAGGTGAACTTGTCGTAGTTTTGTTCTGAGGATACTTTGCGGAAGTAGGAAATGGGGCTGGCTTGAGAAACATTCATCGTGATTTGGAGAATGGATTCTTTGTTGCTGTAGTAACTGCCGTCACCTAAATTGCTTTTGCTACGGGCTGAATAAGTTCCCGCATAAACAT